>JARFPW010000263.1 GCA_029288095.1 Gemmatimonadota bacterium | reverse complement strand
ATGTGTATAAGAGACAGCCCCCTGCGCCTCCGGGTCGACCCCAAGGGCGAAGACGCGACCCGACCCCTCGGGTCCGGAGCGCAGATTGGCCGCAAGGACCGGGGCAACGACTTCGACAGCCGGGTCGGCGCGCAGGGAATCGATCAGCTCTTCCGCAGATCGAATCGTGGCGTCCGTGTCGAGCGGTAGAGTGCCGGCTGGAGATACCCGCAGTTGGTAACCCGCGCTCCGCAACAGATCCTCGAAACTGATCTGCAGTCCCCCCGCGAGCATCAGCATGTCGACGAGCATCGCCATGGCGATGGAAACGCCGGCGATGGCGAACCCGGTGCGTGCCCGGTGAGCCTTCAGCTCCCGCACGGCCGTCCGGAGAATCATCGACCGGCCTCGGCCAGGGGTCGAATCCGTAGCACACTCAGTGTGGCTACCGCTCCGGCCGCGATGCCGAGGATCACCGCAAGAGCGAGCCCCAGCACGAGGGTCTCTCGCGTTATAAGCGAAAACACCAGGCGTGTTTCGTACACTCTCTGGTACCAGGCGTTTATCGCCACAGACGCGACCTGACCCAAGCCCAGCCCTGTGACGCCGCCGAGGATCGAAATGATCGTCGCTTCCGTCAGCAGCCACCGCACAAGTGTCGCGTGCGACACTCCGACGAGACGCAACGCAGATACCTGGACGCGGCGTTCCTGCACCTTGAGGGTCATGATGCAGGCGAGAAAGACTCCGCTCGCGGTAAGCGTGATGATGGCGATGGCCCGGTGGAACCTGCGGATTACTTCGAACGTGGCCGACGTCTCTTCGGCGACCCGCGAGGCGGGAAGCACCTGTGCACCAGGCATCAGCGGTGCGATCACGGCAGCCATCGAGTCGGCGTCATGTCCGGGCCGCAACCGGATCGAGAAGCGGTCCACCTCACCGACCCGGTCGGACAGCCGGGCGAGTTGCGGCAGGTGCATGAGAATCCGCGGCCTGTTTTTGGCCAGGGCGGCAGGGTCAGCCGGCGGATCGAACAAGCCGGCGACGATTGCGTCGCAGAGTTGTCCGGGCTGAGAACCGACTCTGATAGGATCGTCGACGCGCAGCCCCTCCGACTGGGCAAAGCTGCGCTCAACCAGTACGTCGAACGGCTCGTCGCACACGGAGCTGCCAGTGTCGGCGACGATGCTTTGGGCTGACAGGGAAGATGTCGAGAGGACAGCCAGGCCCGCCAAAGCGGGGGCCCATCGCAGATGCACGCTCAGGCTCGCGCCATTGAGCGCGCGACGCCGAGGCCCCCATCTACACCGAGCACCTGACCCGTCACCCAGCCCTGGGTCGGGTTCAACAGCCAGCAGATTGCGGATGCCACATCGGCCGGCGTGCCAAACCGACCCAGCACGTGCAGGGCTCGCGAAGCCTCCGCGGCCTTTTCGTTGGAGGTGATCCTCTGTGTGAGCGGCGTCTCGACGAGGCCGGGCGCTACCGCGTTGAACCGGACCCCAGCCGGTCCATAGGTGGCCGCCGCGGAACGGACCAGAGCTTCGATACCGCCCTTGGCCGAGGCGATGGCCTCGTGGTTGGGCAGTCCGCTTCGAGCTGCTGCTGTGCTGACAAGGACCACCGAGCCCCCCCGCTCGAGCATCCGGCCGCCGGTTCGAACAGCCGCGAAAGCGGTGTCCAGGTTCTGGGCTATCGTCTCCCGATAGGCCGACTCGGATGTCATATGTGCCGGACGGAGGAGCACGGAACCGACGCAATTCACGATTCCGTCCAACCGATCCCAACGGGACTTCGCTTCTTCACCAGCCCGGTCGACGTTGTCAAAGCTCGTCGCGTCGGCGGCCATCGTGGCCGCACCCGTCGACGATGCGAGGTCCGACAGACGCCCTTCGTCCCGTGCTACGGCAAGGATGTTACAGTCTTCGGCCCGAAGGCTCGCGGTCACCGCCGCGCCAATGCCTCCCGTTCCACCCAGTACGATGTATGCCCGCACATCCGACATCTCGGCTCTCCAGTGTAGAGGGTTAAGATGCCAATCTGCGCCACCGTCTCCTGTATGTCAAGCTATTGTCTATATATTATCTATACATCACGTGAACCGACGGTTTCGCCGGTCATCGGTAGGTAGGTTTAGCAGCTCACCGGCGGTCGTTCGCGTCCCCCCAAGAGTCGGTGAGAGTTCGGAGAAACGCGACAAGGTCCTCAATCTCCTGGTTGGTCAACCCCAGGTCGCCGAGCTCTTCGTCGTTCACGTTCTGCGCGACCTCCGGAGCAGGCCAGGCGGCCCGGTCGCGAGTGTTGTAGAAGGCCACCACGCTGAACAAGGTTTTGAATACCCCGTTGTGCATGTAGGGCGGGGTGACCGCGACGTTGCGAAGCGTCGGGACCCGGAACTTCCCATTCTGGGCCGGGTCGTCGACGATCGGCCCAAGCCCGAGATCGACGAACTCGAAGCCATCGGGATTCAGCTCGGGTGGCATCATGTAGAAGGGGTTCTCGGGATTTCGCGGCACACCCAGGTTGTCATAGGTGAAATCCGTGAATAGCGGCGGTGAAGCGTCCTCCGCAGGCCGGCTCGGGTGACATGCCGCACAGTTCCCCTTGTCCTCCGCCTCGAAGACCGCCAGTCCTCGCAGTTCCTGATCGCTCAGCCGAGCGTCACCTCGTAGCCAATGGTCATATTTGGAGCTGAAGGGACTGACTTCGGTGGTCTTCTCGTACGCGGCAATGGCATCGGCCATGTGGGTTGCGGCGCGACCTGGATCGCGCAGCGCATTCGCACCATAGACCTGGTCAAACAGCCCCGCGTAGCTCAGAGCTCGCAGCTTTCGGGCGACGGTCTCCACGTCCGGGTTGGCCATTTCCAGCGGATTCAGCAGCGGCCCCTGTGCCTGCTCAGCCAGAGAGTCGGCCCGACCATCCCAGAATACGCCACCAACCCAGACCTCTTCGTCCTGGTCAAAATGCAATGGCGGGATGAACGCCGAGTAGGCAATCGTCATGTCGTTTCGGCTGCCGTACCGGCCGGCGCGGGCACCACGCGAAACCGGCAAATCCGTCTCCGGGTCAGCAAAGGCGATTTCCGGGGCGTGACAAGCCGCGCAGGCTCTTCCAGGTGGCTCGGACAGACTCCGATCGAAGAACAGCAGCTTGCCCAGGCTCTCTTTCGTACTCAGTGGAGTTGTCTGGGCAGCCGCGTTACTCATGAAGATCAGTACGCCGAACAGAGCACCCAGGACTCGCTGGAGCGTGACGGCCGCACTTCCGCCCTTGCCCAATACACGCTCGGTGCGGCAGCCACATTCGAGGGCCACAGTCAGCTGAACGATGGGATCGTTCATCCAAACAAGATACTAAAAGACGTCGGGTCTCGCGCCATTTCACGCAGGACGCATGCGGCGATTGCCGTGGACGGTGCCGCGGAAATGTAACCTGTCGAGCCTCCGTGCTTCCAATTCTTTCCTTCACCTACGATCTTCTGCCACATGACGGACTCAAGCCCCAGCTACCAACGCTTCTTTGCCGACCTGAAGCGCCGCCGCGTGTTTCGTGTGATGGCGGTATACGGGGCGGTCGGGTTTGTCGTTCTGCAGGCAAGTGAACTGCTCGTCAACACGTTCCAACTATCAGCCCAACTGCAGACAGCTATCGGGGTCGCAGTAGTTCTTGGCCTCCCCGTTGCGATCGTGCTCGCCTGGGCGTTCGAGATGACGCCAGAGGGTGTCCAGCGGACGAAGGAAGCGACGGCGGGGGAGCTCGAGACGATCGTGGCTCAACCAGCCTCTCGCCGTTGGCTGGCAGGTATGCTGGCGTTGATCGGAGTCGTGGCGCTTGTGGGGGGCGCATGGTGGGTAGGCAGGCAAACCGCATCGACGGATGGAGCCGGGGCTGCCGTCGAAGCTTCGATCGCCGTGCTTCCGTTCGTCAACATGAGCGACGATGCAAGCAACGAGTACTTCTCCGACGGTATTGCCGAGGAACTGCTCAACCTGCTGGCGAAGATCCCGCAGCTCCAAGTGGCGGCACGCACTTCGTCGTTCAGCTTCAAGGATCAGAACCTGGCAATTCCGGAGATCGCAGATCGGCTTAACGT
>JARFPW010000213.1 GCA_029288095.1 Gemmatimonadota bacterium | reverse complement strand
AGCTCCTCCAGAGCGTCGAGCCGCGCCTCGCCGGGACGTATGTCGAGCGCATCTCCGACTCGGTCGATGATGCCCAACGGGTCGAACGCCATCACGCTTCCGACGCCGGCAGTCACCGGGCCGGCTTCGGCTGCGCCCGCTTCGAACGCATCGGACGCGCTTCGTGCTTCGTGCTCTGCCTGGGCCGTATCCTCGCCCGACACTCGGTTCTGGAGCACGTGAGTCAACTCGTGCGCCACAACCTCCGGAGCCGGCCGGGTGTCTTCGAATGCGATGGTTTCGCCACTCGTTGCTGCCTTACCGACTCCGTTGAGCGCGTCTGCGGCTCCGACGTGCGTTTGCACGCCGGACAGGTCGGTGCCGAAGAAGCCCTCCATTTGGCTCAGATATGGCGGCGGCCGCCCTGGCGACGTCAGCAGCTTGGCGAGGACCGAGTTGGGCATAGGCCGCTGAGGTGGCTTGGGCGACGCGCTGTCGCGTTCCTCTTTGTTCTCGTCGCTGCGCTTGCCGCGGGATCGCACAACGCCTTCATACCCATCACCGACACGGACACCGAGAGGCGACGGGGCAGACTTCGGGGCGATTCCACTCCGGAGTGCATTCCTTCTGCTCGAGCACAGGGGGCGTCGAACGTGGAGACGTCGTGGCGGGAGCAAGAGCCGCGACCGCTGACGGCAGGGACTCCAACTCCAGCGCTTGGACGGGTCGGGAGGTTCTCATGCCGTCCAGGCGACCGGATGCGCCCCGATAGTGAGCGCATGGGAGGAGGGTCTGGAAACAGCCGAGCCGTGGGAAAGCCCTCACACTGAGGCGTGGGGACTGCGCGTGCCCTCCGCGCGGGGCGACAAGTTGATGCTGCGGGCGTTGCGGGCCTCGGGGGGTGGGGCGGTCACGGTCGACGACCGAGACATGCGAGTCGAGGGACGGAGGGTCGCGTCGGCGGACGGTGTGGCCGTGAGTATCGAAGGAGGCGCGACGCTGGCGGCAGCCGCCAGGCTTCGTGAGCAGGGAGACCTTGCGGCGGGGGAGACCGTGGTCCTGTTCAATACAGGAAACCTCGGGAACTACGGATGGTATACAGGCTAAGGCACCGCTTGCGCAGGTAGGATCCGTAGAGCAGGATGAAGCCGGCGGGCACTTGTACATCTGGTTACAGACTATTAGCGAGATACGTAACCAGCACTCATGATAGGACTTGGGCGACCATGACGAGACATCACATTAGATACTTCGCAACGGGGCTGGCGGCTTTGGTCGCTTTTCCTGGAGTCGCCTATGCGCAGGAGAACTGTGTAGAGGGCGGGAATTCGGCGACGCGGAGCGCCGAGGTGGAGTTTGCGCTTGCAGCCAGTCGCGACGACACGCGGTCACAGGAGGACAGGTACAAGCGGGCCCTCGACAAGCTGGAGAAGAACTGGGATATGGATCGAATCCCAAGTCTGTCCTACCTCCTCGCGGCGAATGCATATCTCGGGCTGCGTGACTTCGCTGGCGCCGACTCGATGCTCACGATGCTCGTAACCGCTGAGTCCGCCTGCGCCGAGCAGGCTGCCCAGATCCGCTTCAACGCCTGGGTGGGTCAGTACAATGCCGGCATCGAGCAGATGCAGGCCGGCGACGAGGATCTGGCGCTCACCAGGTTCGAGACGGCCAACCTGATCAACCGGGACGCTCGCTCTCTGGCGTACGCCGGCTCAATCTACCAGACCCGCGGCGAGGACGACGTGGCCGCTGAGCGCTACGTGGCCGCTCTGGCGGTCGGTGGCGACGACGCGATCGTGCGTACGGCCAGCATCAATCTGGCTGCGATCCGGAAGGCGGCGGGGGACGCCGAGGGCGCGCTGGCGATCTATTCGGACTATGCCACGGCGAATCCGGACGACATCCTGGGGCGGTTGAACTTCGCGATCGCGCTGATGGATGCAGACAGGCAGGGCGAGGCCCAGGAGATCTTCCAGGAGCTCATCGCCCGCGATGATCTCAGCTTCGGACAGTGGTCGCAGGTGGGCATCGGCCTTTATCGCGCCCAGAACTTCGAGCCCGCGGCGGTGGCGTTCAGCAAGGCGCTGGAACTGAATCCGTACAACAAAGAAACGCTCGAGAACCTGGCTAATTCGTACTACCAGGCTGAGCGCTATGAGGAATTGCATCCCCTCGCCGAACAGCTGACCGTCAACTACCCGCTTGAGCGCGTTAACTACAACTTGCTCGCCAACGCCAGGCGCGAACTGGGTGATTCTGACGCTGCTCTCTCGGCGCTTCAGGGACGGGATGGCATGAGTTTCGAGTTTCTCGGCGCCCGGATGGCTCCGATCGACGAGACGACCTACTCGATAGAAGGGCAGGTCATGAACCGGAATGGCACGCCCGGCAGCACTCACTCCGTTGCCGTCACGTTCCTCGACGAAACCGGCGCCGAGCTGTTCACGGAGCCACTCGAGTTGACGCTCCCTGCGGAACAGGAGATAGCGGCTTTTGCTCTCCAGGTCGAAAGCGACGCGTTGATCTCCGGCTTCCGGTACGAAGTGCCGGGTTCCTGAGCCGAAGGGGAGACACGCGCCGGCGGGCTGGCGAGCAGCCGGCCACATCCGACTCGCCGAGCGGTCGCTGTTCCGGGTGTGGTTCGCCACGGCTGGAAGCGACCGCTCACTGCATCTGGTGCGGACATCTCCATGCTTCGTCGTCCTGCTCGTCCCATCGGGACCGGGTCGCCGACCGGGCCTGCCTAGTGTGCGCTCGAGCGCTATGCTCATCCTGTCGCCGTGGAGGACGACACACACCTCTCTGTGAACACCACGAGAATGTGCAGGTCTTCCAGGGGTGGGCCGAGGTTGCCCAGCGACAGGATGAATTGGCTGCCAGACTCACCGTTGACCAACTGCGCAGCCACGATATCGAAGCGACGTTTCTCTCCCAGAAGGACCGGTGGCATGTCGTATCGTTTGGTGGTCTTGCGGTGATCAGAGTCCTGGTGCCGGCAATCTCCTATCTGGAGGCCCGGGAGGTGCTTCGTGACGCTCAGGACATTGGACCTCGGTCGGCCGAATGATCCGTGTACAGACTGTTCGGCGTGATTCGATCGCCGAAGCCCTGGGCGTTCAACCCGGTACCATGGTTTTGGCCATAAACGGGCGTCCCGTCCGAGACTCGCTGGACCTGATGTTCTACGAGGCCGAGGAGCGTCTCGAGGTCGAAGGGGTCGAACCCGACGGGGAACCGGTCGTCTACGACGTCGAGAAGGACGCCAATCTGAGGCTGGGGATCGTGCCCCAGCCCGATAAGGTGAGGCGATGTACCAACGCGTGTCCGTTCTGCTTCGTCAAGGGCAATCCGAAGACCAGCAAGCTGCGCCAGGGTCTCTACATCAAGGATGACGACTACCGGTTGTCCTTCATGTATGGTCACTACGTCACGCTCACGAATCTCCGGGATGACGACTGGGAGCGAATCTTCGAGCAACGCCTGAGTCCCCTGTATGTCAGCGTTCACGCGACCGATCCCGAAGCACGTCAGGCAATGCTGGTGAATCCACGCTCGGCCGAGATCGGGACGCATCTGGACCGCCTCGCGGGCGGAGGCATCCGGATTCACGCACAGGTCGTGCTGTGTCCCACCATCAACGACGGTCCTATCCTCCAGAAGACGATCGACGACCTGTACGCGAGGGGGACGGACATACTCTCCCTGTCCATCGTTCCCGTCGGCCTGACGGAATTCAACGCGGACAGGGGTGTGCGGCAGCTGGAGTCGGACGAATGCCGCCGTGCGCTCGAGCAGATCGATGCGGCTAGACAAAGGGCACGGGATGAACGAGGGACGGCATGGTGCTACGCCTCGGACGAGTTCTTCCTGCAAGCCGGCATCGACGTACCCGGCCGCGAATACTTCGATGACCAGGATCTGATGGCGAACGGTGTGGGGGCGATTTCAATTCTGCGCGACCAGGTCAGACGTGACCTGGGAAACCTCCCGAGACTCGACGGCCAGCGTATCGTGCTTGTCACGGGCTCGTCGATGTCGCAGCATCTTGGTGAGTTGGCGTCCGATATCAGCGAGGCCACCGGCGCCGTCGTGGACACGGCGCCTGCGATAAGCGGGCTGTATGGACCGCTTGTAACGACTGCGGGCTTGCTCAGTGGCGAGGATCACCGACGGGCGCTGGAGCCTTACCGTGACTACGACCTCGCCCTGTTCAGTCGGACCGCCCTCAACGATGATGGTTTGTTCCTCGACGACATGCACATCGAGGAACTACAAGACAAACTCCCGGAGCTCCGGATATGTCCGACGGAACACATCACGGAAGTACTGGCAGCACTGTAGGGCTGCCCATCGTGGCGATCGTGGGCCGCCCTAACGTAGGGAAGTCCACTCTGTTCAATCGCATCGTGGGCCGCCGCCTGGCAATCGTCGCCGAGCATGCGGGTGTCACGCGCGATCGGCAGTTTGCCGAATCCGACTGGAACGGAAGAGGATTTCTGCTTGCCGACACGGGAGGAATCCTGGACGTGGAGGAGCGGCCGCTCGACCGGCAGGTGCGTGGGCAGGTCGAGACGGCTATCGAGCGGGCCGACCTGGTATTGTTCGTGACCGACGGGCGGGATGGCATTCACCCCGTCGATGAGCACGTTGCGCAGATGTTGCGTCGTTCCGGTCGGCCGGTGGTGTTGGCCGTCAACAAGCTCGACAACCTCGGACACGCCCTGGAGCACCATGAGTTTCATGCGTTTGGCCTGGGAGATCCGGTTCCCGTTTCCGCGCTGAGCGGGCGTGGGACCGGTGATCTGCTTGACCGCATCGTCGACGCGCTCCCCGAGTTGCCGGAACCGCCCATCGGCGACGTGGGTCTTCGCCTGGCCGTCATCGGAAAGCCGAACGTCGGCAAGTCCAGCTTCGTCAATCGTCTTCTGGGCGAGGATCGCGTGCTCGTACACGACGAGGCCGGAACGACGCGAGATGCGATCGACACGTTCCTCGAGTTCGAGGGAGAGCACATCTGCCTGATTGATACGGCGGGACTCCGGCGACGCTCGCGTGTGGATGACGAAGTGGAGTTCTACAGCCGACTCCGGGCTGCCGCCGCCGTGGAGCGCGCGGATGTCTGCCTGCTTCTCATCGATTGCCGGGATGGTGTGACTAATCAGGATTTCAGGATCGGCGAGCAGGCATGGGACGCGGGCTGCGGCCTCGTGCTCGTCGCCAACAAGTGGGACCTCATCGAGGATCGCGGACCCGACGTCGTGGCGACCTTCGAGCGCGAGTTGAAGGAACGGGCTCCGTATCTACGGTGGGTGCCGATCATCACCGCATCCGCACTGGGAGGAAAGCGCGTTCACAAAGCGGTCAGCATCGCGCGCGAAGTACAGGCTCAGCGCGAGCGACGCATTCCGACGGCGGAGGTGAATCGGGTCCTCCGGGCGCTCGTCGGCCGGCAGCACCCTCCGCAGGGGTCTCGCGGCGACGTGAAGATCTTCTACGGAAGTCAGGTCGCGACGGAGCCCCCGACCTTCGTGGTCTGGTCAAATCGTCCCAAGGATATACCCGAGTCCTACAGACGATACCTGCACAACGGTTTCCGCCGCGCGTGGGGCTTCTTAGGGGCTCCCGTTCGCGTTAAGCCGCGGGCCCGGGACGAGGAGCGCGCGTGATCCCCGTCGCATTCCTCGGATTGGCCTATCTGGTGGGCAGCATACCGACGAGCTTTCTGGTGGGTCGGCTTCGAGGCATCGACCTGCGCGAACATGGCAGCGGCAATCTGGGAGCCACCAACACGTTCCGGGTACTCGGCGCCTGGGCCGCGGTGCCCGTCCTCGTAGTCGACGTCCTCAAGGGATTCGGGCCGGCGATCCTGTTCACCGGGTGGGACGGGACGGCAGATTCCAGGCTGGCCGTCGCGTATGGTGGCGCGGCGATCGCCGGGCATGTGTGGTCCATCTTCCTGCGGTTCCGGGGCGGGAAGGGAGTCGCCACGGGGGCGGGAGTGTTGCTGGCGCTTGCGCCTGTCACCACGATCGTCGCGTTGCTGGTGTGGGTGGGTGTACTGGCCCTGACGAGAATGGTATCCGCGGCCTCTCTCGCCGCGGCTACGATCGTTCCGCCGGTCGCCTGGATCATGGACCAGCCGGGGCACACGATCGGGTTCTGCATCGCAGTTGCGGGGTTCGTGTGGTGGACCCATAGGACGAATGTCCGGCGCCTGCTGGACGGAACCGAGAATCGATTTGGATCGAGAGGTAGTGCGTGACGATCTCACGGGTGGCAGTACTGGGATCGGGAAGCTGGGGGACGGCTCTCGCCGATCTGCTGGCCCGCAACGGGCATGACGTGCAGTTGTGGACCTGGTCCAGCGCGTTGGCAGACGAGATCGGCGATGCTGGACGCAACGAAGTCTTCTTACCCGGAATCGAATTGTCACCGGAACTCACGGTCACGGCCGATATTTCGGCCGCCCTCGAGGCATCGGATTTCGTGGTTTCGGTCAGCCCGTCGCACCGCGTGCGGTCCGTGATCGAGGCAGCTTCGTCGTTCGTGCCACGGAGAGCGGTGCTGATCAGCGCATCAAAAGGATTCGAACTGGACACGGACCTGCGCATGACGCAGGTAATCGGTGAAGTCCTCGGCGAGGAAGCGGCCGGGAGTTCGGTCGTTCTTTCAGGGCCCAGCTTTGCGACGGAACTTGCCCGACGCCTTCCCACTGCGGTGACGCTGGCCTCCCACGATCCGGACAACGCCGAGCGGGTGCAGCGCCTGTTTCAGAATGAGCATTTCCGTCTCTATACACAGAGCGATGTGATAGGGACGGAAGTAGGCGGGTCCTTGAAGAACGTCATGGCCATCGCCGCCGGGATCAGCGACGGCCTCGGCCTGGGCTCCAACGCGCGAGCTGCTCTGCTCACCCGCGGTCTGGCGGAAATGAGCCGACTGGCCGAGCGCCTCGGGGGACAGGCGGCCACGCTCTCCGGGCTGGCGGGAATGGGCGATCTCGTACTTACCTGCACGGGTGACCTCAGCCGCAACCGGCGAGTCGGGCTGGCCTTGGGAGCTGGTCGATCCCTGGATGAAGTGCTCGCCGAGATGACGGCGGTAGCCGAGGGTGTCCGGACGACCCGTGCTGCGCACGAGCTGGCGGTCGACCTTGGGGTGGAAATGCCGATCGTCGAGGCCGTATACTCTGTCCTGTACGAAGGCGTCGATCCCGTGGAAGGATTGACTCGACTCATGTCGCGTGTGCCGCGACCCGAACGCTGGAGCTGAGCGCTGGTGGATCGAATCGCCACGAAGGAGTACTACTCGATCGGCGAAGTGTGTGACCTGACGGAACTGAAGCCCCACGTCCTGCGATATTGGGAAACCCAGTTTCCGGCCCTGAAGCCGACCAAGAACAAGGGCGGCAACCGGGTCTACCGCCGCAAGGAAATCAAACTCATCCACCTGATCCGCCATCTGCTTCACTCGGAGCGCTATACGATCGAGGGCGCCCGACAGAAGCTGGATCAGCTGCGGAAGGAAGGGAAGCTCGTTCGGGCGGCCCGGATCGCCTGGAACGCGGAGACCGTGCGCGATCTTCGACGAGAGGCTGATGACCTGATCGAGTTGCTGGAACTGTAATTCAGTGACCGCAAGCCAGAACCCCCGAGGGGCCGCCTCACCCCTCATCCTCTGCACGAATGACGACGGTATACATGCTCCGGGCCTCGGGCTGCTTGCCGACATAGCCCAGCGCCTGGGTGACGTTACCGTGGTCGCACCGGATCGACAGCAGAGCGCTACGAGTCACTCCCTGACGCTTCACAGGCCGCTCAGGGTTACGGAGATCGAGCCGGATCGGCACATCATCGACGGCACCCCGACCGATTGCGTCCTCATCGCCGTCAACCAGCTGCTGCCGAAGCGGCCGGATTTCGTGCTCTCCGGCGTGAACCACGGCCC
>JARFPW010000209.1 GCA_029288095.1 Gemmatimonadota bacterium | reverse complement strand
CCCCTGATCTGCGCGGCCCTCCGAACGCCCGTCGGGCGCCACGGCGGGGCTCTCTCGACGGTACGGCCCGACGACCTCCTTGCCGGAGTCATCCGGGCGGTGGTGGAGCGGACGGGCATACCAGCCGATCGAATCGAAGACGTAGTCATGGGCTGCACCAACCAGGCTGGTGAGGACAATCGAAACGTCGGCCGGATGGCAGCCTTGCTTGCGGGTCTACCGGTTGAGGTAGCCGGGCAAACAATCAACCGACTCTGCGGTTCGGGACTGCAGGCCATCGTCTCCGCGGCCCACGCGATTCGCGCCGGCGAAGGCGACGTGTTTCTCGCCGGCGGTGTAGAGAGCATGTCCCGGGCGCCATGGGTGACTCTGAAGCCCGACCGACCGTTCTTCCGAGGCGATCCTGTTTCGGCCGACACCACGATCGGCTGGAGGTTCACGAATCCGCGAATGCCGACCGAGTGGACGATCGGCCTTGGACAGACGGCAGAGGTCGTCGCGGAGCGCTACGGAGTGTCCCGGGAAGACCAGGATGCGTTCGCCCTCGAGAGTCAGCGTCGCGCGGCCCGGGCGCTGGCCGAGAATGTGTTCGGAGCGGAGATCGTTCCCGTCGAGGTCCCACAGCGCAAAGGCGAGCCGATCGTCGTCGAACGGGACGAGCACCCACGGCCCGACGTGACGGAGGAGGGCCTGGCGAAGCTGAGAGCTGTCTTTCGTGACGGCGGAAGCGTGACTGCTGGAAACGCCTCGGGGATCAACGACGGTGCCGCCGTGCTCCTGGTAGCGAGCCGGGAGGCCGCCGCGGAGCTGGGGCTCCGGCCGCTGGCGCGCGTCGGCGCGGCGGCGGTCGCCGGAGTAGAGCCTGACTGCATGGGCATCGGTCCGGTACCTGCCACCCGCAAGGCACTGTCGCGCGCGGGCGTCGCCGTCGCCGATCTCGATCTAATCGAGCTCAACGAGGCATTCGCAGCGCAGGCGCTTCCCTGCATGCGCGAGCTGGGACTTGATCCGGCCACCGTCAACGTCAATGGCGGCGCAATCGCGCTCGGGCACCCCCTTGGCTGCACAGGGGCGAAACTGGCTACTTCACTCGTGCACGAAATGGTACGGCGTGAGGCGGACACAGGCCTGGTGGCGATGTGCATCGGTGTCGGACAGGGCATCGCAGTGATTCTGCATCGGGAAGCGGATCCGGAGTGAGCCCCGAACCGATGGTCCTGGTCGAGAAGTCGGGACCGATCGGGCGACTCGTGATGAACCGGCCGGACAAGCTCAATTCCTTCTTTGGCGCCATGCGGGACGACATCGCGACGGGCATCGAGTCGCTCGCGGCGGACACAGACGTGCGAGTGGTCATCGTCACCGGCCGTGGTCGGGCGTTTTGTGCGGGAGCCGACGTGAAGTACATGGCGGACCTTCTGGAGAACCGTGACTACGCGGAGGCGAACGCGCTGGTGGAGGCCGGACGACGGGTGATCACCGCCATCGTCGACATGCCCAAGCCCGTGATTGCGGCGCTCAATGGACCCGCTGCGGGTGGCGGCGCCAACCTCGCGCTGGCGTGTGACCTGCGGATCGCGTCTGAGCGGGCGGCGATCGGCCAGACCTTCAACCGCATCGGTCTGCACCCGGATTGGGGCGGCACCTGGATCGTCCCCCGCCTCGTAGGCCCGGCGAGAGCCGCGGAGCTCTTCCTGCTCGCCGAGATGATCGAGGCCCGGGATGCTGAGCGGCTCGGCCTGGTGAACCGCGTCGTGCCGCACGAGGAACTGGAGGAGGCCGCTGATGACTGGGCGCGCCGCCTGGCCGAGAAGCCGGCGTTGTCGCTGACGCTCGCGAAGCGGGCCATTCGCCGGAGTTACGGGTCCACCTTGGGTGAGATGCTGGATTACGAGGCCGAGGCACAGGAGGCGTGCTTCCGTTCGCCCGACGCGTTGGAGGGCACGCGAGCCTTCGTGGAGAAGCGGCCGCCCCGGTTCGGCGGCGCCGGCCAACCGGAGGATACTGGATCATGACCCCCGACGTGCGAGTGCGGAAAGCCACGCGCGACGACCTGGACGAACTCGTTGCGCTGTGGGTGCACTACATGCGCGTCCATCGCGCGAACCCCGCCTACCAGCTGTGCCGATCTGATGGGCTGGAGAACCGCAGGGACTTGTTCGCCCGGCACGTGGAAGACCGCGACGCCTGCGTGTTCATCATTCCCCGCCCCGACGGGGGTCTCGACGGCATGCTGACTTGCTTCGTGGAAGAGAACACAGGCTACTTCGATCCGCCCCGGTACGGTCGTCTCCAGACTCCGTTCGTCCGGCCGGAGGTAAGGGGTCGCGGCTACGTGCGCCGGCTGCTGGCCGCCGCCTATCAATGGGCCCGCGAGCACGGACTCACCGAGATACGCCTCTATACCAGTGCGTATCAACCGGCGCCCAACCAGCGCGCGGAGGAAATGGGCTTCGAGGCGTTTGAAATCGTCCGCCGGCGACCGATGGAACGAAGCTACCCTCCGGGCAGGACGCCCTTTGACGAGGGGCACTCGTGAGCTGCGAGCCGGTGCCGGGAATTCAGGGTCCCGTCGCCGTTCTGGGCGCGGGAACGATGGGTCGCGGCATCGCGCACGTGGCTGCGCTCGCCGGCTTCGAGACACGGTTGTTCGATGTTGCCGCGCAGATTCTGGACGAGGCATTGGAGACGGTCCGCGCCAATCTCGACAAGGGCGTGGAGCTGGGAAAGATCGAGCCGACGCAACGGGATGAAGCCCTCGATCGTTTGAGTTCGACCACGGTGCTGGCCGAGGCGGTCGATGGTGTCGACCTGGTGATCGAGGCGGTTCCCGAGCGGCTCGAGCTGAAGCAGTCCCTGTTGCGTGACGTCGCCGACATCGTGGAAGCGGGGACGATCATCGCGTCAAACACTTCGTCGCTATCGATCACCGCGCTGGCCGCCGCCGTGGAGGGAGCCGAACGGGTCGTCGGGCTGCACTTCTTCAACCCGGTCCACATCATGGCCCTCATCGAGGTGGTACGGGGAGAGCGAACTACCGAGCGCGTTGCCGAGCAGGCGCGGCAGTTCGCCGAGGCGCTCGGCAAGACACCTATCGTGGTGCGGGATTCTCCGGGATTCGCGTCATCGAGGCTCGGGATCGCGCTGGGGCTGGAGGCAATCCGCATGGTGGAGGAGAGCGTGGCCTCTCCGGAGGACATCGACCAGGCGATGGTGCTCGGGTACCGGCATCCGATGGGCCCACTCCGCCTGACCGATGTCGTCGGGCTGGACGTGCGCCTCGAGATCGCGCAGTACCTGTATCGGGAGCTGGGGAGTGAGCGGTTCCGACCGCCCGAGTTGCTCGAGCGCATGGTGGAAGAAGGCAAACTGGGGAAGAAGACCGGTGGAGGATTCTATGACTGGTGAGGAGGTCGAAGAATAATGAGTGATGTGCTGCTGGTCGAAAAGCTTGACGGACACGTTGCGCTGCTGACGTTCAACCGTCCGGAAAAGATGAACGCGCTCAACCAGGAAGTGCGGCAGGCCCTGTTCGCGGCGCTGTTCGACCTGCGCGACGATGACGACGTACGAGTCATCGTGCTCACGGGAGCCGGCGACAAGGCGTTCATCGCGGGTGCCGACATCGCAGAGTTCAAGGATGCGCGGCCGGTCGACCAGTACCGCTCGATGCAGCGGGGGAACATCTACTCCGCCATGGAGGAATTCCCGAAACCGATCATCGCCATGATCAACGGCTACTGCCTCGGCGGCGGGTGTGAACTCTCGATGGCCTGTGACATCCGCGTGGCCTCGTCGCGAGCGAAGCTGGGACAGCCCGAGATCAACCTTGGTATCATCCCGGGAGGCGGGGGCACGCAGAGGCTGCCTCGCCTGGTCGGAGAGGGTCAGGCCATGCGCCTGATTATGACGGGTGAGATGGTCTCTGCAGCCGAAGCGGAGCACATCGGCCTCGTCGAGAAGATCTTCGAGCCGGAAAACCTCCGGGACGGAACGCTCGAAATCGCCCGCACGATTGCAGCAAGGTCACCGATTGCTCTGCAGGCGGCGAAGGAGTCGATCCTGGCCGCCCGCCGGATGCCGATGGATGAGGGGCTGAAATTCGAGCGTGCCTGGTTTGGGCTGCTGTTCTCAACGGCTGACAAGGACGAAGGCGTGGACGCGTTTCTCAACAAACGGCAGGCGGACTTCAAGGGTACCTGACGTGCGACGGCCCCGATCGGCAGAACCGGTCGGGGCCGCTGCGGCGCCTCGGTTGAATCGCGGAGCCTATCCGGCGAGCACGCTGACGGTCTTCCGCCCACCTCGCTGGTTCGCGAACGTGACGTAACCGTCGGACAGAGCGAACAGCGTATCGTCGTTACCGCGGCCAACGTTGCGTCCCGGATGAATCCGCGTGCCCCGCTGACGCACGATGATGTTGCCGGCCACCACGAATTCGCCGCCGTACCGCTTCACGCCCAGGTAGTTCGGGTTGCTGTCGCGGCCGTTCCTGCTGGAGCCTACGCCCTTCTTAGGCGCCATGTTCTACGCTCCTTCCTGCGCCTTGATCGCCGCGGCGACATCGCTCTTCAGAATCCGCCCATCTTTACCGGACCCGGTGATCGTCGACAGGTCGATGCCACCTTCCTCAGCCAACTGCCTCGCCGTCGGCGTGGCATCAATCTCGACCGGTGCCACGTCAGCCTTGGGCGTCGGCTCTGCCTTGGCCTTGGGAGCAGCCTTCGCCTTGGCTGCCGGCTCTGCCTTGGCCTTGGGAGCAGCCTTCGTCTTGGACTTGCCGGTGCCAAGCTTGATGTCGACGACTTTGACCTCGGTGAAGCCCTGGCGATGCCCCTGCTTCCGCCGGTAGCCTTTCCGCCGCTTCATCTTGTAGACGATGATCTTGTCGTCCCTGCCGTGCCGGAGCACTTCCACGGCCACGGAGGCACCGTCGAGCAGCGGTTGGCCCACGAGGACGTCCTTCCCTTCACCGGCCTGTCCAAGCAGCACGGCGTCGAACGTCACCCGCTCACCGGGTTCGGCGGACAGGCTCGGCACCCGGAGCTTCTGATCCGGGGTGGCCCGAAACTGCTTGCCTTTGGCTTCGAATATGGCGTACATCTGCGTATATCTCGGTTTATGGTCCAACTTTGTCGTAGCCGTAAAGGATAAGCAGGCTAAATGACTCTGTCAATCAGTGAACGGCGTACTTCGAAGTGACGTCGGTATCGGCCGGCGCCGCGAGCAGGCGGTACTCGTCGCGGCCCATAATCGGGTCGTCCCGGATGTCCAGCGACAGGCCGGCGTCTCTCCCCAGGTCTATCAGGAACGTCGGTTCCGACTCCAGTAGATAAAGGGCGACGCCCGGGTGCACCCGGATCGCCAGATCGCGCTTCTCCCCTTCGGAACGCGCCCGCAGAATCGATCTCTCGATCCGCCGGACCACGGTGTCGGGACTCAGCACCCGGCCGGTACCATCACAACTCTCGCAGGGCCGAGTCATCATCTGGACGAGGCTGGGCCGCACCCGTTGGCGGCTCAGTTGCAGCAGGCCCAGTTCGGAGATCCCGAACAGCTTGGTCCGGGCCCGGTCGCGCCCGACATGGCTTCGCATCTCCTGCACGACCTTCTCCCGATCAGCCTTGTCATCCATGTCGATGAAATCGCAGACGATGATTCCCCCGATGTCGCGAAGTCTGAGCTGTCGAGCGATCTCGGCGGCGGCGTCCATGTTCGTGCGGAGAATCGT
>JARFPW010000197.1 GCA_029288095.1 Gemmatimonadota bacterium | reverse complement strand
ATGTGTATAAGAGACAGCCGGTACCCCGGTCGTGATTCTGAAGGAGGCGGGCGGCGAGCGCATCCTCCCGATCTGGATCGGACCGGGTGAGGCGAGCGCCATCGCGATGGTGCTGGCGGGTATCGAGTTCGCGCGCCCGCTGACGCACGACCTTCTGCATGCGGTCGTCGGTGAAATGGGCGGAGAGGTCGTGCGCGTGCAGATCCATCGGGTGGTGGACAATACCTACTTCGCGTCTCTGCTTCTGCGTGGCAAGGCGAGCTTCGTGGAAGTGGATTCCCGGCCGAGCGACAGCGTGGCGCTGGCTCTTCGCGCGTCGGCGCCGATCTTCGTGTTGGACGATCTCCTCGACAAGGTACCGATCGAAATCCAGCACGAGCCCGAGGACGAACCATCGTGGGCGTCCGGGGGCGAGGACGTAATCCCCAGACCCGATCCCGGCCCTGCCGGCGGCACCTCGGATCCCGAGAAGTTGCGGGAATACCTCAAGGGGCTCGATCCACAGGACTTCGGACGGTTCGAGCCGTGATCCGCAGGTCCGCGGCATTACTGCTGCTGGCTACGGGGTTCGCCGGCGTGGAACCTGTAGATGCGCAGACGCTGGCCGGACGGGTCGTTCACGGATCCGACGCATCCACCGTAGCCGGAGCCCGGGTGGAGTTGCACCGGGTTACGGCGACGGAGGGATCCGTCATCGATTCTACCCTCAGCGCCCGGGACGGGTCGTTTTCGTTCCAGCTCCCCGAGGCCTCCGGCGGCGGCGACCTGTGGCTCGCGGCGGCGCGCGTCCAGGGAGTCCTCTACTTCGGGCCGGCCCGGCACGCCGGGCAGGGAGCGGACGAGCCCTACGAAATCACGGTGTATGATTCGCTGACGGTACAAGCGCCCCCTGGCGACCTCAGGGTGGGGATGCGGCACCTGGTGATCACGCGGGGGCAATTCGGTGGGTTCGACGTAGCCGAAGTCATAGATGTGCTCGGACCGGAGGATCGCACACTCGTCCCGGTAGCGGACTCGCTGCCAATCTGGACGACGTCACTGCCGGCTTCAGCGGTTGGCCCCAGGGTCCTCGAAGGGGGAGTACCGACACAGGCGGTTGCCTTCGCGGCGGGGCGCGTCGAGTTGCGCTCGATGCTGTCGCCGATCGGAGCGCGCCTGACCTACGTCTACACCACGCGCGCCACCGAACTCGAACTGGACATCGAGCATCCCACCGACAGGTTGGAAGTGGTGATCGCCGGCATGGATGCCGAGGTGACCGGCGCCACACCAGCGGGCACATCCACCATGGGCTCCGAGATGGTTAGCCGCTACGAAGCGACCGCAGTAGCTGCGGGGACTCGTATCAGAGTGGCCGTGGCTGGAGTGCCGCGCGTGGGTGGCCGGGCGCTCGTCTGGGTCGCTGTTGGAGCCGCCCTGCTGCTCGCCGCCGCGGCGCTGTGGTGGACGGGAAATGGGGAACGGCGCCGGTTGCGTGTTCCGCCGCCGGCCGCTTAGACTCCCCGAACAACATATCGAGGACGGGGTTCCGGAAGTCGGTGTGAATCCGACGCGGCCCCGCCACTGTGAGAGGATCGGATCCTGACGGATCCCTCTTCCGCGCGATGACCACTGGCTTATGCCGGGAAGGTCGCGGAAGTGACCTCGAGCCAGGAGACGTGCTCCGGCCTCGCCCATGACGACTCTTCGCGGGAAGAGTGTGGGCGATTCGGGCCACACGGCTCGATCCACCCCGTTCTTCTTCCCGGAAAGGACGGGGTTTTCTTGTTGGGTCGTAGTTCACGCCTCTTGGCGGTTGCACTGGGTGTCTGCCTCTCGCAGGCGGCGCCTCCGGGCGGGCTGCTGGCGCAGATCGCTGTCGAGGATGATCTCGGCCGCCGCGTGGAGTTCGCGAAGCCTCCATGCCGCATCGTTTCGCTGATACCGGCTGCGACCGAGATCGTGTTCGCTCTCGGCGCGCAGCACTGCCTCGTCGGACGATCGATCTACGACGACCATCCCGCCGGCGTGGAGTCCATCCCCGAGGTGGGGCAGGCGATCGGCGCGAACGTCGAACGAGTGCTCGATCGAGAACCGGATCTCGTGCTTCTCGTCGCGGGTTCGGACAACGCCAGAACCGTGGAGCAGTTCCAGCGGCTTGGCGTTCCGTCGCTCCTGTTTCGACTGAATCGTCTGTCGGAGCTGAGAGCGACGATCGCCCGCCTTGGTGCAGTCCTGGGGCGCCGGGGGGCAGCCGACTCTCTATCGAGAGCGATCGACGCCCAACTGCAATCGGTCCGTGAACGCACCCGGGATCTGGAGCGCCTGACCGTCTACTACGACATCGCGTATCCTCCCCCGATCACGATCGGCGCCGGCAGCTATCTCGATGCGCTGCTGGAGATCGCGGGCGGCAGAAACGTGTTCCACGACATGTCCGCGCCATCGCCCACGGTGAACCTCGAGGCGATCGTGGTGCGGGATCCGGATGTCATCGTATATCCGGTGAGTCGGGCGTGGGGCGGAGCCGGGCACCCCGGGGAGAGGCCCCTGTGGAAAGGCCTGCGAGCCGTGACATCCGGCAACGTCCGGCGGGTGGATGCGGACTTGCTCCACCGGCTCGGACCCCGTGTGGGTGACGCCGCCCGGCACCTCGCGGAGGCGATCCATCCCGAACTAGCACCCGAAGCTCCGTGAGGCCCTATTTCGCGCTGCTTGCCTTCGTGGCCGCCGCCGCCGTCACCGGTCTGATCACGGGACCGGCCGGACTGGGGGTCGGCGATCTCGGTCGAATCCTGGGCGGTGGCGGTGATGCGAGAGATCGGCTGATCCTTCTCGACATCCGCGCTCCACGCGTCGTCGCCGCGCTGCTCATCGGCGCCGCCCTCGGCGTATCGGGCGGCCTGTTCCAGGCGCTGCTTCGCAACCCGCTGGCCGAGCCTTACCTCCTGGGCGTGTCATCCGGAGCGGCGCTCGGCGCCGTGCTCGCGCTGGTGACGGGGGTATCCGCCGCGGGAGGGCCCGTGCTGCCGCTGGCGGCACTGGCGGGAAGCCTGGCGGCGATCAGCGTCGTGTTTCGGGTGGCTCGCGTCGCGGGCACGATGGACACACGTGTGCTGATCCTGGCCGGCGTGGTGACGAGTGCGTTTCTCAGTGCCTGCATTACGCTGCTGCTGGTACTGGGGCCCGCCGAGGCACTGCGATCCGCGTATTTCTGGACACTCGGAAGCCTGTCGGGCGTGTCTTGGAGCATGAATGTGATTCTCGCCGTGTACGCGATCCCCGCCTCGCTTATCGCGTTCCGCCTCGCCCGCGATCTCAACGCGCTGTCCCTCGGAGAAGAAGCCGCGGCCGCCCTCGGAACGAACGTGGAGCGGACGAAGCGGTCGGCGTACGTGATCGGCAGCCTGCTGGCGGCCGTAACAGTGGCCGCGGCCGGGATCATCGGCTTCGTCGGCCTGGTCGTGCCCCATGGCGTCCGCTTGTTGTGGGGGGGCGACCATCGGCGGCTGTTGCCCATGTCGTTTCTGGCGGGTGGCGGAGTTCTGGCCTTCGCGGATGCCGCGGCTCGCGGCCCCTGGGGCGTGGTCGAAATCCCCATCGGGGTCGTCACGGCGATCGTCGGTGTGCCGTTCTTCCTGCTTCTGCTGCGCAGGGGGATGACCCGGTGAGTCTCCGATTGGCAAACGCGTCCGTCACCTACCCGGGTGCCACCGAGCCGGCCGTCCACCAGGTCGACCTGACGTTCGAGGAGGGGACACATACGGCGATCCTGGGACCCAACGGAGCGGGGAAGAGCACCATCCTCAGGGCACTCGGCGGATTGCTGCCGTGCGATCCCGGCGAAGCCGTGCTCGACGGTAGAGAGGCTCGCTCCTGGCCCCGACGCGAGTTCGCCCGTCGTGTGGCGTTCGTCTCGTCGGCCGAGGAGAGCGCGTTTCCGGTGCGGGTGCGGGACTACGTCGCGCTCGGGCGAAATCCGTACGTCGATGGTTGGCGCGGTCCGTCCCCCGCCGACCGCGAGGCCGTCGGAGTCGCGCTACACCGAGCGGACCTGGACGGCCTGGCGTCCCGATACCTGGGGAGCCTGTCGGCGGGCGAGCTGCAGAGGGCTCGTATCGCCCGGGCTCTGGCCCAGGACCCGGACATCATGCTGCTCGATGAGCCCACGGCCCACCTGGATCTCGGTCACGAATTCGCGGCCTTCGCTCTGCTTGCTGAGTTAGTTGCACAATTGTCACTTACGGTCATTAGTGTCACCCATAACCTCAACATGGCCAGCCGGTTTTGCGGTCGCATCGTACTGGTAGCCGACGGGACCATTCTGGCGGATGGCCCGCCGGGGGACGTTCTCACGCCGGACAGGCTGGCGCGAGCCTTCGACTGGCCGGTGGACACGATGATCCGACCGGGGCTGGGAATCGTTGCGGTCCCCGTCGCACCGGGGGATGCGCCATGAGGGCCTACGTCGCGTTGCTCGTTGTAGCGTCGTTTGCGGCGTCGCCCGCTCGGGGCCAGGAGACGTCCGCTCCACGGGACACGATTCGGCTCACCCCGATCGAGGCCAGGGTCTCGCGCATGGCGAGGTCCGTAGAGCACCTGGAGATCGGCGACGCGCATCTCGCGTTCACCGATTTGGCCGACTGGCTGTCATCGCGGACGGCGGTCCAGGTTCGAAGCCACGGAGGGGGAGGGAGGCAGCTGCTCTCGATCCGTGGAAGCCGACCGGACGGCGTACTCGTGCTGCTGGACGGGCTGCCTGTGAACGATCCGATCAGCGGGATCGCTGATCTGTCGGGCGTTACGCTTCGGTCGCTGGGGTCCGCGACACTCGTGCGGGGCGCGGGATCGGCCCGCTACGGTTCGGGTGCTCTCGGGGGGGCGCTGATCCTCACTTCGCGGGGTGGAGAGGTTGGGTCCTCGGCACGGCTGACGACCGGATCGGAAGGCAGGCTGGACGCACACGTGTCGTCCGGCATCGAAGGGCAGGCGGGCCGGCTTCAGCTTACCGCCGCCAGGCGCTACAGCCGCAACGACTTCGACTTTCGGAACCGCCTGATGCCGGGCGAACCGACAGAGCGGAGACGGAACGCGGATTCCGAAACCAGGTCGGTTCTCCTCAGCGGCTCTTCGGGCAGTGGGCGCGCGACGGTGCGATACGATCGCCTGGAGCGGGGTGTGCCGGGGCGGATGGCGACCTCTCTGTTTGAGGGCGACCGGTGGTTCGAAGATCGTTGGAGCGCGGCCGCTGTGACCGGCTGGGGGGAGACCAGCATCCATGCCGGTGTGCGGGACCTGCGCATGCAGTACGCGCCTGGAGACGGTGGGCTCGGAACAGACCAGCGCGCGTTTGACGGACGGCTGGGCGGCGAGACGGCGCTGGCGGGGTCGGTGGCGTTGTCGACCCGGCTGTCCATCGAGCGGATCTCGGGTGACCGGATCGCAGGGACGCCCGATCGCCTGGGGGCCGGAGCGACCGCCCGGCGAGAGTTCGAGGTCGAGATCCCCGGGGTCGGCGCGCTGGGGATCGAGCCGGTACTCGGGTTCGATCGAACAGCAGGGGAGACGTCGTGGTCGCCCGAGCTCGGTGTATGGCTCCGGCCTTCTCCTGACACGCGCCTGTATGGACGCGTCGGGCGCGGGTTCCGGCTTCCGACGTTTGCCGATCTGTACTTCGGCGCGTCCCCGGGGGTCCGGGCAAATCCCGATCTGCGATCAGAGCGTATTACGCTCGACGCAGAGGTCGGCGCCGAAGGCGGATTACGCCTGGGTTCGCAGCTGGCGAGCCTCCGGGTGGCCGCGTTCGCGCGGCATACCGACCGACCCATCGTGTGGTTGGCGAGTGCCGTATCGCTGTGGAGTCCCCGCAACCTGGATCACCTCCGGGCGCGCGGAATCGAGATCGAGGCGTCGCTGGAGACCGACCCCGCATCAGCCAACGGCGTCAGAGTTGACGCCGGTATGACGATCCAGAGAAGCCGGGTCGGGTTCGGTTCGAACCGGAACCTGCTGCCGTACCAGCCCGAGCGGGCGGGAAGCCTCTCCCTGGAGGGGCGTCGGGGCGCTCTGACGCTCAACCTGCGCGCGCGCTTCACGGGTTCTCGCACCACGAGCCTGGCCGGGACGCGACGGCTTCCCGGGTTCACCGTGATGGATGTCGTGGTCCGGCGCCCCGTGAATCTCGGAACCGTGGCGCTCGGAGTGACCGCGCGCGTCGACAACGTGTGGAACCGCAGGTATGAACTCATCGAGCTGTTTCCGGAGCCGGGGCGCCAGCTCACGGTATCTCTCGACATCTACTGAAGGCCTTTCATGTCTCCCTCGCACGCCGCCCGAACCCTTGCATCGCTGTTCATCATGCCGCTGCTCGCGTGCGCGTCCGACCCGGTCGGTCCGAATGACAATCCCGGACCTGAACCAGAAGACGCGGTACAGCTGCTCGTGTTGAATTCGACGGGCCAGACACTGGCCGCGTTCGACGTCGGTGAGTCCGTCACCGCTTCCGCCGCACTCCCCGTTACCGACTTTGGACCGGGGTTCGACGGTGTGACCATGGATGCGTCCGAGGCACACGCGGTCACCACGGTCAGCTCCTTCGGGGGAAGTCGCGTGCTGTTCGCCAACCTGACATCGGGCGCCGTGCAGACGACGCTGTTTCCGGCGCCGGAAGGGATCGACGCGAATCCCTCGCGTCCGACGTTCGATGCCGGCGGAACTATCGCCTACGTGGCGGGCCGGGGAAGCAACACGCTGTACGCGGTGGGTCCCGGAGACGCGGAGGCGTCCCGGATCGTTACCGGAGTGGGCTCGTTCGTCGAGCGGCTCGTTCCCGTGGGACGCGAGTTGTTCGCACTAGACGCGCACCTGGATGACGATGGCGGCACGTTCGCGCCGCTCGGCCCCGGCAGGATTTTCGTGGTCGAAGCGGGCTCGATAACCGGCATGATCGACCTTCCGCCCGGTGCCCTCAACCCCATCGACATGGTACGGGTGGAAGGCAGGCTTCTGGTGCTGGTGGGCGGGACGTTCGACCCGGTCACGTTTGCGCCGAACGGCGACGGCGGGATCGTCACCATCGATATCGCGTCACGATCGGCGGGGAGCGTCATGGCGCTCGGCGGAAATGGCGTCGCGATCGAGGCGGGGGCCGACGGCCTCGCTTACGCCACGTCCACGACGGACTTCGTCACGCTGGATTCCCACGTCATGGACCCGGGCGGCGCCCCGGCACCATTGGACGTGAGAGATCAGACCGGGGCCAGGGTCGATTGCTGGGCGCTCACGGGCCTGGAAGACGGCCGCCGAATCTGCGTAACGTTCAGCTTCGCTTCCGCCGGCCGGCTCCTGCTGCTCGACGGCGCGGGGTCGGCAATCGCCGAGCACCCGTCCGGCTTCGGCTCGACAGACGTGCTCATCCGGTGAGTTTTCGCGCCGGAAGGCGCTGAATTGCCCGTCGTCAGGGGGCCGCATAGCTTGGCCTGGTGCCGATCGTTACGACGCAATCCGTGGTTCTCCAGGTCCATCGTTACAGCGACACGAGCAAGATTCTCCGTCTGCTTACGCGCACGCACGGGCCCTTGAGCGTCATCGCTCGCGGTGCTCTCCGACCCAAGAGTCGCCTGTCCGGGTTGCTCGAGCCGTTCGCCGAAGGCAACGCGACGCTCTACCTCAAACGGAACCGCGACCTCCACGCCCTGTCGGATTTCGAGCTCATCCGGGAGCGGCAGGCGCTCGGACTCGACCTGGTGCGGTTTGGTGGAGCCTCGGTGCTGTGTGAACTCGTGCTGCGGATCGCCCCCCGGGAGCCGGATGAGCTCCTCTACGACACTCTGGTCAGCGGGCTGGACCATCTCCTGCAAACCTCTGCCGAGCAGGCCGCAGGGGTTTCGGCCGCCAGGATCTGGCAACTCGTCTCTTTCCTCGGGTTCGCCCCATCGGTCGATGGATGCATCGAGTGCGGTCGTGCACCCGATCCCGATCAGCCGGCGCGGTTCGATCTCGAGGCCGGAGGCCTTCGCTGCGCGCGCTGTGCGGCGGGTGGTCGGGCGCTGTCGCCTGGAGACGTGGCGGACCTGCGGGCACTCGTTGGCGGGGATACGACGGTGCGCCCCACGGCGACCCAGTTGGCGTTGCTCACCGACTTCATCCGGTACCATGCGTCGGAGGGCTACCATATCCGCTCCCTCGACTTCCTGCCTACCCCCGCTCGATGAAGTCCCTCGTCCTCGGCACGGCGGGCCACGTGGATCACGGCAAGACGACTTTGATCCACGCCCTGACCGGCATCGATACCGATCGATGGCGCGAGGAAAAGGAGCGCGGACTCACGATCGACATCGGGTTTGCGCATCTCGACCTGGCGCCGGATATCCGTGCGGGAATCGTAGACGTGCCCGGTCATCATGATTTCCTCAGCAACATGCTGGCCGGAGCTACGGGAATCGATGCCGTGCTGCTCGTCGTGGCCGCCCACGAGGGGCCGATGCCCCAGACCCGCGAACACCTGCAGATCGCATCCCTGCTCGGCCTCAACGCGGGTGTGGTCGCGCTGACGCACGTGGACCGCGTGGATGGCGAGTTCGCGGAGCTCGCGGAGGAGGCGGTTCGGGACGACCTGCTGGAGATCATCGGCCGCGACTGGCCGGTGATCCACGTCGACGCCACTCGCGGCACGGGGCTGCCGGATCTTCGCGCCGCGTTGCTCGAGCTCGCCCGGGAGCTTCCGGTGGCCGATGACGATTCCGTGTTCCGCCTGCCTGTTGATCGATCATTCACGATATCGGGCGCAGGCACGGTGGTAACCGGGACCGTGTGGAGCGGGTCCGTAGCCGCGGGAGACCGGGTGCGCGTATTACCCGCGGGCCGCGAAGCACGCATCAGATCGCTCCAGGCGCATGGTGAGGAGCAATCGGAGGTAGGGCCGCGACGGCGGTGCGCCGCCAGCCTGGTCGGTATCGCGCGCGACCAGGTCGAACGAGGTGACACGCTGGTGACCGGCGCCGCGTGGTCCCCCTCGCAGCGCCTGGGTGTCGAACTGCGCTTGCTGGGTGGGGACACCCGCCCGCTCGAGCACGGTCAGCGCGTCCGCCTCTTCCTCGGAACCGGAGAGACGATGGCACGCGTGGCCCTGCCCGGCGAGGACGCGATGCTGCCGGGCGAGGAGGGAAGCGTCGTGCTCGATTGCGAGTCGCACGTCGTGGCCCGGGCGGGCGATTCGTTCATCCTCCGCTTCTATTCGCCGATCGAGTTGCTCGGCGGTGGCCGGGTGGCTGAAGTCGATCCGCCGAAAAAGTGGCGGGATCGGACTGGAGATTGGGGCAGGTGCCTGGGTGCGGAGCAGGCCGAGTCCGGAGCGGCGGCCCTGAGGCTGGCAGGGGCGCGTGGGTGCTCGGTTGATGAGCTGCGGCTGGCGATGCCCCATCCGGTGCCGATCGAGGTGCCCGACTCCTGGACCGCGGTTCGGATCGGTGATCGCTGGTTCGATCCGAGCCAGCTCGAGCGACGTGAGCGCGACCTGGTGGCCTGGGTGGACAAGGCGCATGTCGATGCGCCACTGGAGTCGGGGTTGCCGTTACAGTCGCTGCGGACCTCCGGGGGTCGGGAGGCGGCGCCGGAACTCATCGAGGAGGCGATTCGGCGTCTCGTCAATCGTGGCGAGATCGTGATCGAGGGTCCTCGCGTACGCCGCGCCGGTCACGCGGTCTCGTTGGGACCTGCGGAACAGGCCGCCCGCGACGCGCTCTACCAGGCGATCGCTGACGGCGCGTTGATGCCACCCGGTCCGGCCGAACTCGCCTCCGGCACTGACACACCTCGTCCGCTGGTCAACGATCTACTCCGGCTGCTGGTCGAGGAGGGCGCGCTCGTGCGGATTACGCCTGATCTACTGCTGACGGCCGACGCCGAACGGGAACTCCGTGAGTCTACGCTCGCGGTGCTCAGGGACGTCGACGAACCCGCCCCTTCCGAGTTTCGGGAGGCCCTGGGAGTGACGCGTCGGTTCCTGATTCCGATGCTCGAGTACCTGGACGGAATCGGCTGGACCGAGCGCTCGGGCGGCGGAAGGATTGCGGGGCCCACCGCGCGCGCGGAGATCGGCGAGCCCGGTCGCTGACCCGTCGGGGTCAGGAGGCCTTCTCTTCCAACAGGCTCAGAAAGTCCTCCACCTTCTCCAACCCGGCAAGGCGCTCCACGACCTCTGGATCCTTGCAGAACTGGGCGATCTTTCCCAGCACCGGGAGGTACTGCGGGTTCGTCACTTCCAGTGGCGGCGCGACGATCAGGAACATGTGCCGGACGGGCTCCCCATCGAGCGCATCGAACGCAATCCCGTCCAGCTTGCGGCCGAACGCGACGCGTAGACGCTTCACGACCAGCGACCGGCAGTGGGGAATCGCCACTCCACCGCCGAAGCCGGTCGAGCCCAGATTCTCTCGACGCTTCAGCATCTTGATGAGGATTCCCTCGGACTTCTCATCCAGACCCAGCAACGCGACAAGTTCACGCAGGGCCTCGTCCTTGGTAGTGGCCTGCAGATCCAACTCCACCGCGTCTGCGGAAAAGAACTCACGCAGCTTCATATCTATCGCCTCCTCGAGACGAACGGCCGCATGAGCGACCGATATCTTTCAATGACCGTCGAATTCACCAACCTACCGGCGCGCCGGAGAGCCTGTCAAAGCGGCTGCCGGCCCCTGCCAGGGTGCCAGTTTGACGGAACAGGTACCGGGGGATTAGTGTTCTAGTAGCC
>JARFPW010000135.1 GCA_029288095.1 Gemmatimonadota bacterium | reverse complement strand
CCGGGGGTGAACTCATGGATGGATGCCTGCATTTCGGCAGGGAGTAGATCTTTCAGCCTGCCCCGTTCTTCGCCCCGGATAATCCTGTCCTGCGTCATGATGTTCATATTCCTCGATGCCAGGATCGCGAATACCAGTGCGATGGCTACGAGCAACTGCCACCCGGTGGTCATCGACGGGCCGCGGACCACTGCAACGAGCGCCACGACCACGTTGGCGGTCAGGATCGGGGCCGCTACGAAGTGCCACAGGGGATACCAACGAGCGTGATTGTCGTAGGTCTGCGCTCTCTCGGACAAGGAGTCCTCCGGGTTAGAGGCTATGGTTCAGTGGTAGCACGTCCGGTCGCGGCAGCCCTCGACGGCGAGCGCCGGCGGCTCAGACCTCACGCTCAGTTCGACTGAATCTTGCCGTCCGTCGCGTTACCTGACCCGATCTCCACCCAGTACGTGTTGCTCGAGGCCGTGTGGGAAGCCGTTACCGCATAGCCACTGGCGCTCGCAGCCGACATCGAGATGACGACTCCAGCGCTCGTCGTAAAGCTGCCGGTCGCTATGGCCGCCGGCGCATAGGTCGTCGTCGCGGCGAAGTAAGCCTCCTGCGAGGTCATCGCGTTGCGAAGATCGCTCTTCGCGCTCGCGTCGAGCGCGCTCTCTTTGGTGCTGGAGAACATCGGGATCGCGATCGTCGCCAGGATGCCGACGATTACGATCACCACGAGCAGCTCGACGAGAGTGAAGCCTGTTCCGTCCTGCGACATGAATACTCCGCTTCTGGTTGTTCGGGTGTACGACTCTGGCACCCGGTCCGGGAAACATGGTCCGTCGGCGGATCGGCGTACATAGAGTGCCAGCGGGAGCGGGATCAGGCAACGGGTGTCGAGAGTTGCAGGTCCAGGAGGGGGCGCCCACTTGACTTGTGGTAAACAGTGTTTACTTTCAGCATACAATGTTGACCACATCGATGACGGGTCCGGCCAGGACCGAAGCCTCGATCGTCGGCGCCGCTCGCAGTCTGCTCGCAGAGGGAGGCACCGAGACGTGCTCGATGCGCGCCGTTGCCGAAGGGGCGGGTGTCACCGCGGGGGCGATCTACAAGCACTTCCGCGACAAGAGCGCGCTGGTCGAACACGTCGTCCAGCTCGCATTCGAGAGTCTCGACCGATCACTGCTGGAGGCGATCACGCCGCTGCCGGTGGGGACGTTCGCCCGGATCGCCGCGCTGGGAGATGCCTACCTGCGCTTCGCCGCCGAGCACGAAGAGGAATTCAAGGTGTTGTTCATGCCGCTGCGGGGCGGGCGAAGGATGTTGTCTGAAGTACCCGGCGAAGGCGGGTATCGAGTCCTGCGTCAATGTGTCGTGGAGGCTCGGGATGCGGGCACCATTCGACAGGGCGATCCGGATCTCATTTCCTTCTACCTGTGGTCGCGCGTCCACGGCATCGTGATGCTGCTGCTGGCCTGCGACTTCGATGAAGTACTGGAGGCCGACGGGGGACAGCACCCACTCAATCTGTTCGAGCTGACCCGCCTGTACGTGATGGAGGGTCTGCAGGCATGAATGGGCGACGGGTTCCGTGGCTGATGCTTGGGGTGGGGCTGCTGCTCGTGGCGAACGGACGCTGGGTCGTGCCCCTGGCCGCCTGGCTGTTTCCGGTCGGGTGGCTCGTGTTCATCGACCGCTCGCGCCGGCTGTCGGGTCTCGCCGTGGCGTTCGTGGCATTCCTGCTGGCCCACTTTTCCATCTGGTGGGGAATCATCCCGGCACCGGGCATCATCTACTACATCGTCGCCGCCATCTACGCGGCGGTCTACTTCGTACCGTTCGTAGTACATCGACTTGTGGCCGGGAAGACGGAGGCCTTTCTGGCTACGCTGGTGTTTCCGCTAGCCTGGGTGAGCGCGGAACTCGTGTTCTCCCGCTGGCTCACACCCTACGGAAGCTGGGCCTCGCTTACGTATACGCAGTCGGACAGCCTCGCACTGATTCAGCTCGCCTCGGTTACGGGAATCGCCGGAATCACGTTTCTCATGACTTGGTTCGCGTCCGTCATCGCATGGATGCTTCGCCCACAGGTGCTTGCGCATCGGCGGTTGCGGGCGGCCACTGCGTTCGGTGCCGTGCTCGCGGCCGTCCTCGTGGCCGGCCAGCTGAGACTGTCCCGGCCGATCGAACAACAGTCGGTTCGCGTGGCGGCGATCGTCCCGGATACGGAGCGGCTGTCTGCGCTCGAATCCCTGTTGCAGCCGGTGCGGCAGGGACGCGAGGTCACCGCCGCCGACCTGGGATCGATTCGACAGGCCGCCGCACACCTCAATGACGATCTGTTCGAGCGCTCGCGGCGTGAGGCCAGGGCGGGTGCCCGTCTCGTTGCGTGGTCGGAGACGGCGAGCCGGATATTCGCGGCGGAAGAGGAGGCGTTCCTGGACCGGGCATCCCTCGTCGCCGAACAGGAGGGCGTGACTCTGCTGGTCGCCGTTGGCGTATGGCATCCCGATGGATCGCCGCCGTTCGAGAATAAGGTCGTCATGGTGGACAGCATGGGTGCCGTCGCCTGGCAGTATCACAAAGCACACCCGATCTATGGTGGCGAGTCGGCCATCATCTCGGCCGGCGGCGGGTCGGTGAAGAGCCACGATGCGAACTTCGGTCGCGTCGGCGCAGTGATCTGCCATGATCTGGATTTCGCTCCGCTGCTTCGCCAGGCGAGCTCCGCAGGGTTGGACCTCGTGGTCGCGCCGTCCGACGACTGGGATGATGTCGCACCCCTGCATGCCCGGATGGCTGTATTCCGTGCCATCGAGAACGGCGTCACGCTGTTTCGGCCCACGCGCGGCGGCCGCACGATGGCGGTGGATCCACGCGGGCGCATCACGGCGCGCCTCGATCTGCCCGAAGACGCGATGGTGGCGAACATCGGGATCGGACGGATTGGCACCGTGTACGGCATCGTAGGTGATCTATTCTCCTGGCTCTGTATGGCAGGCTTGTTCCTGTTGGTAGTGCTGGCAGGTCGCCGGGCCCGGATGACCAGCTTCGGCGAGTGAGCACGATGGTCCTACTCCGAAAAGCCATAGCGATCCTGGCGTTGGCCGCTTTCGGCGGCCTGATCGTCACGCTGGAGCGTGGCTCGTACGGAGTTAATCCCCGCCTGGTAGTGGTTACGACAGCGCTGCTCGCCCCCCTCGGGATCACCATGATCGGTCTGGCGTTCGACAAGGTGTGGAGTCGGTGGTTGGCGCTCGCCGCGGCAGTGGCTGTGCTGCCGTGGGCTATCGTGCTGACGTTCGGTCTTCCCGGTGGCGCCCCGTTGATGCAGCAGACGATCGCGCTGGTCGCGGCGCTGCTTCTGCTGGTGAGCCTTCCGGGCAGGGCGATGTTCGAGCGCTATGAGGGCACGTCGAAGATGGACTGGACGGGCAACCACATGACGCTCATCCGTTGGACGATCATTCTCAACCTCGCGTCCGTGCTGGGGCTCATCCTGTTCGTCGGCCTCTATCGCTACACGATCGAGTGGCACGTGGCGATTCCCGGGGTGCTGCTCGCGGGACTGCTGGCGGGCGTGGCGTTGCTCGGGTTC
>JARFPW010000127.1 GCA_029288095.1 Gemmatimonadota bacterium | reverse complement strand
AGATGTGTATAAGAGACAGGCTCGTGATCGATATGAAGAATGAACAAGGCGTCGAGCGCCTGTTCCAGCACCGGGTGCGCTTCGTACCGAGTTTCCGAGGTCTTGAACATCATGCTGAGGAAATTGCCGGCGTAACTGAGGTCGTTGTCCGGATAGATGTAGGGCAACCCCCGGCCATGGCGGTACGCGAACGCGGCGATCGTCGCCACCTTGGCGATCAGCCGTTGGATCTGCTTCATGCGGCACTCTTCGTCGTGAACGTCACTCGCTTCCGGGTAGAACGTCGACAGGGCCGCGACCATCGACACGAACATCCCCATCGGGTGGGCGTCGTAGCGGAACGCCTCCATCAGCCGCTTGATGTTCTCGTGAACATACGTGTGGTGCGTGATTTCCCAGACCCATTTCTCCAGTTGATCGGGTGCGGGAAGTTCACCGAACATCGTTAGGTACGCCGATTCGAGGTAGTTGCTGTTCTGGGCAAGTGTTTCGATCGGGTAGCCACGGTAGCGCAGGATCCCGTTCTCGCCATCAATGTGGGTGATCGAACTCCTACAGGACGCGGTCGTCGTGAAGCCGGGGTCGTAAGCCAGCATCCCGAAATCCGAATCGGACTGCTTGATCTTCCGCAGTTCCTTGGCGGGGATCGCCGCTCCATACTCCGGATACGTGCCGTAGATGATTGGCACTTCGTAGGTCTGGCCCGTCCGGTTGTCGGTGATCGTCAGTGTATCAGGCATTTGCCAAGACTCCTCTGGAACTCGGGTGCTGTGAAGCGGGTTATTGCGACGCGCAGCCACAACCAATGTAATACGTTGTGGGAGCGTAAATGTGCCAGCGGCTACGGAAGTTATCCTGCCGGCTCGGGCGCACTGGATCCTGAACGGAGTTGAGCATGAGAGCCATGTGGAATGACCGGGTCATCGCCGATAGTGAAGATACTGTAATCGTCGAAGGAAACCACTACTTCCCGGCCGATTCGGTGAATCCGGAAAACCTGCGGGAGAGCGATACCAGCACCCGGTGCGTCTGGAAGGGCACGGCGAGCTACTACGACGTCGTCGTCGGTGACGATGTCAACGCGGACGCGGCCTGGACCTACCCGGAGCCGCTGCGGGCGGCGGAGAACATCCGCGGACGCATCGCCTTCTGGAAGGGTGTCCAGGTGGTCGAGTAGGTCAATCCACGGCAACCCCGATGAGCAGCATCGGTTGACGCGTTCCCGACCAGTAGTGGAGGTCGGGCAACGGCGCTTCATCGAACCCCCACATCACACGGAATGCGGTCCGGAACACGTTGATCGGTGTTCTGTAGGCCGCGATTGAATCAGCAAGATCGCCTGGACCGGCGTAGGCCGCGAACACGTCAAATCTCTCCGCGATCTGGTCCGCCGCCGCCGCGTCGATCTCCGGCGGCATGCCGCCGGGGAAGCGGCCGTACCCGTGGTCCGACTGCAGAATAATCAGGGCGGAGTCTCCGGAGGTGGCGCGGATTCGGTCGACCAGGTCCAGCACTTTTCTGTTCGTGCAGGCGACCTGGTCGATGTACGCCGGTCGTGCGACGCTGTCGGGGGCGGGTGATGGTCCCGTCGTCCACACGGGAGTGCGGTGCTCGCACGTCGGCCCGAAGCGGAACGGTCCGTGGGGCAGCAGAAGGTGCGCCATAACGAACTTCGGGCCGGGCAGGTCCGTGGCAGCTGCGAGTGCGCCCAGCCGAGCCTCGGTACCCGAAGCATCCTCGGCCTCGAACGGAGTCGAACTGCGAGCGCAGCCAAGGAGACGGCACTTTGTCCGCACCGCCGGCCTGAGAACGGTCATTCTCGTCCACATCGATTCGAACTCGCGCGATATCACGTCTCGGGTCCCCGTATCCGAGAGTCTGTTTGCAGCCATCGGTGGATATGAGGATCCGATGTAGACGAATTGATACCCGAACGACTTCAAGTCCATCACTGTCCGATTGAATTCGAGAGCGCGGTAGGCGGGCCGGCGATCCCGATAAGCCGGACCGGACGCGGCCGCGAGGCCCTCGGCATGCTCGCGGTTGAGCATGGTGCCGACGGACAGGAAGGTCTTGGTGTAGTTCGCACGCGGCCGGTCGGGAACGCTGAATCCCCGCGCCCGCAGCGAGTCCAGAAAGGGCGAGTTGTCGAACCCGTACACGCTACGCAACGATTCGAGTCCACTGTAGGCGTCGAGCACTACCAGGTAGATGTCGGGACGCGGGTCTTCGGCCGCCAGCTCGAGCGTGGAGGAGATGGGTGGCACCGCCCCCTCGCTTGTTGCGACCTGGACCATCGCGGGTACCGCCAGGAGGATCAGCAGGCCCGTCATCACGTTCAGAAAACGCGCGACCTGCGCGGCCGGAGGCGTGATGCGCCGCACGACGAGGATGCCGGCAACCACCAGCGCAGCAGTCAGTCCAAGCTCGAGGAAATCTGCCGCCGCGGCCGTCAGCCCTGAGCGCCGCGCCCACCCGAACAGGTAACCACTGACCAGTACGGGCATGCTCACGACTAGTGCGATCAGGGCTTGGCGCGTTGAGTCCCGCACGAAGAACCCGCCGAGTGCCCAACCGATTAGTGCGACCAGAAGAGCGAGCGCAACGGGCAGAGTCAGATTGGCGAGTCTGATTCCCTCATCAGGGTTCGCGGCGACCAGCGCCGTGACCGTGGCCAGGGCGGCCAGGAACGGAAACGGGTGTGGGC
>JARFPW010000071.1 GCA_029288095.1 Gemmatimonadota bacterium | reverse complement strand
GTGATGATCATCAGCAGTGACACGACTGGGGCGCTTCAGGCCATCGCAGACGGGGTCGAGCCAGCTAGCCTGGCGATGGCCTACCCCGACGCGGCCGGAGCAGTGATCAACCAGCACGGGTTCAATCTGCTCTGGATCGGGATCGTCACGATGGCCAGCGCGCCCTTCATCTGGCGCCGCTCCGTGGCCGCGATCTTCATCGCGGCTATGGTCGGCGGCTTGGCAGACCTCGGCTACTTCATCTTCCTCGACCTCGGCGGTTACGTGAGGTTCGTGCCCGGTACGCTGATGACACTGATTTCGGCGAGCGCGATCCTGCTGAGCTTTGGTGCACACTTCCTCGACAAAAGGGGAGCCTCGGCATGATCGCCTGGGTACTTCAGGGACTGTTGGGTGCGGCGTTCCTGGCTGCCGGAGCGATGAAGCTCGTCAAAACACGCGAGGAGCTCCTCGCCGAAGGCGCCAGGATGGCGTGGGTCGAGGACTTCAGCGACTCCGCGGTGCGCGCCATCGGGGTAGCGGAAGTGCTTGGAGCGATTGGGGTGGTGCTCCCCAAGCTTACGGGGATCCTCCCCTTTCTGACTCCCGTCGCAGCGGCCGGCCTGGTCCTCACGATGCTCGGTGCCGCCGCGACTCATGTCCGTCGGGGCGAGTACCCGGCGGTTGTGCCCAACGTCGTCCTCGGCGGGCTGGCCCTGGCAGTCATCTGGCTGCAGCTGTAGCCCTCGACCGTAAAGGGCGCTCTAACGGTCGGCCCCTGAGCTGCGCGCTGACCAGGTTCGATTGCTTGCTATACTCACCGCGTCAGCTTCAGGCGCGTGCTAGGAACTGGGTGCGCTCGGGATCAGGCGGAGACCTCGACGTAAGAGGATGAGCTCTGTGGTTCTGGAACGGGCTCGCCCTGTTCGCGGAGGCCGGCGACGTGGAGTTCGATCGCCTGGCGCATTCTGTGCTCGACATCCGATTCCGTAGACCCGGTCGCAATGCACCCAGGGAGGTCTGGCGAGTAGGCCGAATAGCCGGTGCTCGTAGCCTCCATAACGATCAAGTACCGTTTCGTCACTTGAGCCCTGCCTGCTTGAGAACGCTGTCGAGGGTCCCGGCCGCGAGATCGTGGCTCCGTTTCCCAGCCACAGTGACCAGCCCTCGCTTCACAGGGTGCTTATCCTGGCGGCGGCTCCCTCGGGTCCGGACAAGGTACCACCCGTCTCGCTCGACGCGTGGCCCAGGAGCGGCCTGTGAGTAGTGTGGGCAGCTCAGCGAGGCTACGGATCACGTTGGAGGCTTGGTGAGAGCCGGCCGCGTCTCGGTCGATGAGGCACACTTGGAAGCCGGCTGACTGACCTCCGAGGTAGTCATCGTTCCACGTGTCGCCGACATGGACGATGCGCGCTGGCTCTACACCAAGTAGGGAAGAGGCCTCGTCGAAGATCCCTGGATCGGGCTTCGCTACGTCGAGGTCGGCAGATCCCAGAATGTGGTCGAAGAATGACGCCAACCCGAGTTCGCTGCAGTAGTGCGCTGCACCTCGCTGCCAGTTGGAGATGAGGACGAGCGGGTAGCCGCGTCGTTTCAGATCCCTGAGTGTGTCGATGACTTCAGGGAAGAGCCCGAAGCAATCTGGTCCGAGGATCTGCCAGAGCGCGTGCCGGTGGACTTCCGCCTCATCGGGACTTGTCGAGATGTGCAGCCGCTCGAAGACCCGTCGTGCCAGCAGCCGGAAGTAGGCATCCCGTGCATCAGGCGGGGCGTCCGGGGAGTAGGAGTCAGCGTGAAGCTCGAGAATCTCGTAAAGGACCCCGTGCTCCCAGGGACGAGGCTGGAATCCGTGTTCCGTGAGATAGGCGATTAACGCGCGACCACGGCCATGGCCCTCACGATGGTAGATCAGCGTGTTAAAGAGGTCGAGCGATACCGCATCAACTTGTTTGGACTCGTCCACCCGCACCTCATATCAGACTACATAACGGTCGGCGCCTGAACTGCGCCGGCCAAGTTCGATTGTCTACTATCTTCATCGCGTCAGCTCCAGGCGCGTGATAGCTACCGGTCCAGATATCGCTCGACGAATTGGCGTGGTGTGAGAACCTGGATACCGCTCCAACCGGATACTCGACGCAGGTGTCGGTCGCCCGAAACGACAATCTGGACGCCTGCTGCCAGCGCACACGCCAGAAACTTGTCGTCATCGGGATCCTCGCAGACCGGTTCCGGAAGGTCCGGCGCATCTACCTACTCACTGTGGATGGCCAGAAGGGTAAGCAGGGGCTCGATGTCCGTCCCCTCGTAGCGCTCTGAGAGAACAATCCCCACTCGGCGATACTCCTCGAGAATCGGTGCAGAAACGGCTGGGACGACCCCGCCATCTCGCCACGCCTCCAGGATCTGCGCCGGCGGACCGCGAAAGAAGACGCCTGACACGAAGACGTTCGTATCCAGAACGATTTTCACTTGGCGCCGCGCACCTCTTTCACGGCCTCCTTGATATCAGACCGCTTCATGCCCTGTCTCTTATACACATCT
>JARFPW010000066.1 GCA_029288095.1 Gemmatimonadota bacterium | reverse complement strand
AATTACGGCTCCACCGGATCCGATGGTCGTAGCGCCGTGTATGCGGTTGACGAGGTTCGGGTTCCGATGGTAGGCATCTCAGGTCTTTTGTAGGAGGTCAGTAGTTATGCGGACAGCAATATCCGTGACGTTGAGCGCTTTCATGATTCTGGCAACTGTCGGCACCGCCGACGCCCAGAGCATGAGGGCCAGCGGACAGACCGCGGGGGCGCAGCAAGCCTTCGGGGCGACGGTAGCCGTTTCGGGAGGCATGATATTCGTTGGTGAGCCGGCCAATCAGCAGACGTCGGGCTATGTGTATGCTTACGGCCGCGACGATTCTGGCACGTGGTCGGAAGCGGCCAGGCTGGCGGCTCCCGATGCGCAGAATGGAGACGGATTCGGCGGGGCACTGGCAGTCGATGGCACCACATTGGTGACCGCCGATGGCGCCGGAGCGGTGTTCGTCTATGCAGCCGACGGCGATTCCTGGTCGTTTGCGCAGCAGCTTGCTGCGTCCGACGGAGTCGAGAGCGATCAGTTCGGGAGTTCTGTCGCACTGTCGGGTGATCACCTGCTGGTTGGTGCCTGGGCTTCAAGCGACACGACGGGTGCCGTTTACTCCTTCACGCGGGACGCGTCGGGTACCTGGACGGAAACCGGCAAACTCGTCGGCTCCGCGTCGGCGGCCGGCGACCGATTTGGCGTCGTGCTGACGATGGAAGGTGACCTCGCCCTGGTCAGCGCTACGCGCGCCGAGGAACAGGTCGGAGCTGTGTATGCTTTCGGTTACGCCGACGGCGCCTGGACCGAGATCGGGAAGCTGGAACCTCGCGGACTCGAGAAGGGTGATCGCCTGGGTTCCGCATTGCTGATCGACGGCGAGACGGTGTATGCGAGCACGGAGCGTGTGGATCGCTTCGTCGGAGCAGTCTTCGCCTTTCAGCATGATGCCGATTCGGGTGACTGGAACCAGGTCGCTGGCCTGCAGCCGTTCGACGCGGCCCAGCAGACGCGATTCGGAGTGGAATTGGCAGCCAGCGAGGACGAGCTCTGGGTTGGCGCCATAGGTACGAACGGCTTCGCGGGCTCGGTCTACCGCTTCCAGCGCGACGGTAGCGGTGGCTGGGCGGCGGCCGAGAAGTTGGCTGCCGGCGATTTGCAGGCGCGTGACGTGTTCGGTGCCTCTTTCGCCGTCGAAGGCGACCTGGCGGCTGTCTCAGCCGTCAACTCGGATCAGGGCCTCGGCTCCGTGTATGTCTTCAACCGGGACGGTTCCGGGAGCTGGATCGAAGACACGGAACTGTTCACGAATCCGGGAAGCCTGGACGCGGTCGTGGACGGCAGGGTCGACTGCGCGGACGGCGATGCGGCCGGGTTCGAATGTGGTGACGTGGACCTGGCGTCCTTCGTTCCCGTCTCCGATCTCGGCGGTGGCCGCGGCGTCAACCTCAATGACATCTGGGGCTGGACGGATCCAGAGACCGGCCATGAGTGGGCACTCGTCGGTCGGATGGACGGTACCGCGTTCGTCGACGTAACCGATCCGGAGAGTCCGATCGTGGTGGCGACGTTGCCGAAGACGCCCGGTTCGACCTCGGCGGCGTGGCGCGACATCAAGGTGCGTGATAACCACGCGTACATCGTGGCGGACGGAGCCGGTCAGCACGGGATGCAGGTCTACGATCTCAACCAGCTGCGATCAATGGATGCGTCCGACGGCCCCGTGACCGTCGAACCGACGGCCTTGTACACGGACGTCGCCAGCGTTCACAACATCGTCGTGAACGAAGAAACCGGTTACGCCTACGCTGTCGGTAGCAATGGCGGTGGAGAGACCTGTGGTGGCGGTCTGCACATGATCGACATCCGCAGCCCACAGGAACCGACGTTCGCCGGATGCTTCGCAGACGCGTCGACTGGCCGCCAGAAGACGGGCTACTCGCACGACGCCCAGTGCATCGTGTACAACGGGCCCGACGCCGAATACCAGGGCCGCGAAATCTGCATCGGTGCGAACGAGACAGCGCTGAGCGTCGCCGACGTGACAGACAAGGACAACCCGGTTGCTGTTTCGATGGCGACGTATCCCAACGTAGGCTACACGCACCAGGGCTGGTTCGACGAGGAGCACCGCTACTTCTACATGAATGACGAGCTTGATGAATTGCAGGGGCTCGTGGATCATACGCGGACGCTGGTGTGGGATCTGTCCGACCTGGACGATCCGATCCTCGTTAAGGAGCACATGGGGACTCAGCCTTCGATTGATCACAACCTGTACATCAAGGGCGATCTGATGTACCAGTCGAACTACATGTCGGGCCTGCGGGTTCTGGACATCAGTGACCGCGCGAATCCGTCAGAGGTCGCGTTCTTCGACACCGTCCCGTATGGCGACAACAGCCCAAGCTTCGGTGGTTCGTGGAGCAACTACCCATTCTTCGAGAGCGGCACGATCGTCGTGACGAGCGGCAGTGAGGGCCTGTTCGTTCTCAAGAAGCGGGAAGGACGTCCCGTCTCGTGACGCGGGGGGTTCTAAAGACTGTCGCAATCCTCGTCGCCGGGCTCGTCCCGGCGGCGGGGTGCGCGTCGGCCGGCGCCTCCATGCCGGTCCAGGCCGCCGAGGAGGGACCCGGCGGATCCTTTCTGTACGTAGCGAATCAGAGTGCACCGTCCGTGTCCGTGATCGACATGACGACCGACGAGGTCGTGCACACGGTGGACCTGATTGCGTTGGGCTTCTCAGCCAATGCCAAACCTCACCATGTAGTCGTCGAGCCGGACGGGTCCTTCTGGTACGTGTCCCTGATCGCGGACGGTTTCGTCCTGAAGTTCGATCGCGGAAACAGCCTGGTCGCCCGCGCTGAGTTTGAGACACCCGGTTTGATGGCGCTCGATCCGAACAGCGATCGTCTGTTCGTGGGCAGATCGATGGCGGCGGTCAACCCTCCGCAGCGCATCGGAGTCATCCAGAGGTCTACGATGGAGATCGAAGAGGTCGATGTCTTCATAGACAGGCCTCACGCGATCACTGTGTCGCCCGACGGATCCCACGTCTATATGGCTAGCCTGGCCAGCAATGACATGGCTGTCTACATGCCGGGTAACGGGGAAGTAGAGCTGGCGAGTGTGGCGAGCGCCGACGACCGCGTACATGTGTTGGTGCAGTTCGCGATCACTCCCGACGCACAGCGACTCGTGGTCGGAGGCGAGATGACTGGCAAGTTGTTGGTGCTGGACGCCTCCAATCACATGGCGCCGCCCGTCGTCGCGGCACTCGACGTCGCGGCAGCCCCGTGGCATCCCGTGTTTTCGGCGGACGGCACACGGCTGTACATCGGAAATCGGGTCGGCAACGCGGTTACGATCGTCGACGCGACGAATTGGACGATCATAAGGACGATTCGCGACCCACGGTTTGCCGCGCCACACGGCATCGCCGTGTCGCCGGACGGTGCCAAGCTCTATCTCGGCAATCGCAACGAAACGCCTGCAGCCGACGGAGCAGAACCCGGAAACGGATTCGTCGCGGTGATCGATACGGCGAGCGGAGAAGTGGTGAAGATGATTGAAGTCGGCCGGCATGCAGCCGGTATGGGCACCGCCGCCCGGATGCCCTGATGAGGGTGGCCATCGCGGCACGATCCGCCGCCGCGAGTTGTCTATCGGTCCTGGTTGCGGCGGCGTGCGCTTCGACGCCCGTCGACTCCCCGCGTCCGACCGCCGCTCAGCCTGCGTCATCCCTTCCGGCCTATTCGCAGCACGTGATCGGGATCGAGGTCACCGACAGCACCGGCTCGGCATATGCCTACCCGTGGCTCGGTGGTTTCAATCAGCCGCGACCCCAGGTCCGGGACATCGACGGTGACGGAGATCAGGACCTGTTCATCCAGGAGTCGTCGGGGCGCGTGATGTTCTTCGAGAACGTCGGCAACCCGGAGGGGGCCGCGTTCGAGTGGCGTTCGGGGGCGTTCCAGGGCCTGGAGGCGGGCGAGTGGTATCGGTTCGCAGATCTCGACGCGGACGGAGACGTCGACATGCTGGCCGAGGAAATCTTCAGCTACATCAGATACTACCGGAATCAGGGCTCGGTCACCGAACCGCGGTTCGTGCTGGCCGCGGACTCCCTGCGGGACTCCAGCGGCCGGCCGATATTCTCGGACCGCCAGAACATCCCGAATATCGCCGACATCGACTGTGATGGCCGGCTCGACCTGCTCATCGGAAGGCTCACGGGGACTATCACTCAGTTCGCAGAGGTCGATCGGGATGCTGAGGGGTTGCCGAGATTCCGGCACGTCACCGACCGGTTCCAGGACATTGAAATCGTGGCTGACTTCGGACCGGGAGCTCCGCCTCCGGGCGGCCCCGGTGTGAACCCGGCCGGCAGCCTGCACGGTGCAAACACGCTCGCTCTGGCCGACATCGACTCAGATGGTGACCTGGACCTGTTCTGGGGCGACTTCTTCGAACCGGGAGTCCTGCTCATCGAGAACGAGGGTACGTGCGCCAGACCCGATCTCGATGGAGAACCGTCCCAGTTTCCCCTCAACGAGCCCCTGCTGACCAGCGGCTACAACGCGCCGGCGCTGGCGGACATGGATGCTGACGGAGACCTGGATCTGTTCGTCGGTGTTCTCGGTGGGGCGTTCAATCCCAACCGGACGACGATCGACAACCTCTATTATCTGGAGCAAACGGCAGCCGACGTGTTCGAGGTGAGGACCAGCAGATTCCTCCCCTCAATCGATGTTGGCAGCGAGAGCGTGCCCGTCTTCCAGGACCTCGACGGCGACGGTGACCAGGACATGCTGGTCGGCAACAAGCTCGAACAGGCAGGACGCACCACGGGACGTATGTACAGGTTCGAAAACACGGGTTCGGTGACGGAACCCCGATTTGCCCTGCGCGGCATGATGCCGTTTGAGGGCGCTTTTCATTTCTCACCGGCGTTCGGCGATTTGAATGGCGATGGAGCGGACGACATGGTGCTGGGGAACTGGACCGCCGACATCAGTCTCTATTGGGGTCAGGGCGGGGAATTCCAGGCCGATTCCGCGTTCGCTCTGCGGTTGACTCGGGGCACGAACGGGGCGCCTTCACTGGTCGATATCGACGCGGACGGTGATCTGGATCTGTTCGTCGGAGAGGCTTCGGGCGAGCTGAACTTCTACCGGAACCAGGGGTCGGAGTCCGAGCCCCGGTTCGTGCTCGAATCCGAGACATACGGCGCCATCGATGTGGGACGCCGCAGCGTGCCGCGGTTCGTCGACATAGATGGGGACGGCGACCAGGATCTCGTCGTCGGCTCAGAGGTCGACGGCATTCAGGTCTATCAGAACGATGGCACCGCCCAGGAGCCTGAGTTCAACCCGCTGGGCGTCCTGCCCATAGCCGCCCCCGCCTATGCCGTGCCGGCGTTCGTCGACATCGACGCTGACGGCGACCTGGAACTGTTTGTCGGCGGCAACGGCGGGGGCGTGCTCTACTTCGAGACCGCTACATACTGACCACGAGGGACACGGTCACCTGCGTGTCCACTTTGTCGAGCGGCGTGAGGACCGATCCGATCTGCGTTCCGCCCGGTGCGTCGAACAGCCCGATCGACTCCAGAGACGGCTGCTTGTCGTAGAGGATCTTGAGGCCGGTCTTGAGGGCAAACGCATCGCTGATCGAAACGGCGATCGAGTTGTCAAAATCGGCGCGCAGGTCGTCGGTGTCGGAGAGGTTCTCATCTACCACCAGGCTGCTGGCGAACGCGGTGCTCTCCGTGACCTGCCGCGTGTAACCGTAGCCGAGCCGCAGACCGCCGAATGATACGGATTCTCCGATCAAGGGCTCCTCGCGGCTGACCGTGAAGCCGAGATCCACGTCGAACGACCCCTGGTCGTTCTTGATGAGATTGATGCCGAACCCGGCGGCGCCCGTCAGCCGATTGTTCACACCGGCGAACCGGTTTCGTACCCAGCCGCCGGACGTATACACGTAGGTCCGCTCCGACAGCTGCCGGTCGTAACGCAACTGCGCGAAGTAGTTCTCGGCCGTCGTTTCCCGGTCCGTTTCCTCTGACACGGTGAAATCGCTCTGGTCGGTTCCTACCGCAGTTCTGCTGATCGACCCCGACTCGACTCGAATGCCGCCGATGTCGAACGTCAGCGAAGAACTCTCGAACAGGCGCGCGAGTGTATTGCGCAGGCCGAAAGAGCTGGACTCGGAGTTGCCGGCCGTGAGCACGAGCGACAGCTCCGCGTTGTCCGTCCAGGTGGGCGGCGCTTCTTCTTCCTGTCCCACCGCCGGCCGCGTGACGCCGCCGAGCAGGACGAGGAGCATGGAGATATTGACTATTTTGCGGAACATGGGGGATCTCTCCATCCAAGTGATCGTAACCGGGCCCGGACGGGGCCGGTGGTTGTAAGTGCTTTCGGGTCCTTTGACAGCACGGCCGCCGGAAAGTCACATCGGAATATCGGCCGCGGGGGAACCGACAGCGTGCTCAGAGCCTTCGCAAGGCACGGCCGGGAGGGGCGCCGGAACGGCGCCCGGGAGAGACTGGCCTTAGGGCGCGCCGACGTCCTCGATTTTCAGACCTTCGGGTGTGCCGTCGTAGTGCAGCACGAACCGTTGTCTGGTCACTGATTCCAGGCCTTCGGCGGCCCGCACGGACACAGTCAACCGGTAGTGCCCCGGCGGATATTCGAGCATCATGCCCGAACTGATCACGAGCGGCGTGACAAGACGCAATTTGGGTTCATCGAAGTAGGTGAGGACGAGCGGAAGCTCACACGATGTTTCCCCGGCAGCCACATTCAGGCGGGCGGTCGAACCAACGCCCGACCAGGGAAGCTGCAGTGAGAACGGAAAGCCCGGATGAGCCTGCCAGAGGGCCCCGTCAAAGTACTCGAGACGCTCGACGAGGGCCTCGCAACCGCGGGCTGCTTCCACTCCGGTATTGATGAGCTTCAGCATCCAGACCAGGACCGGCCGGTTTCCGAACCGCACTCGTTGCGGGGCCGCGCCGGGATCGACGCGCAACCGCAGCTTGGGCATGCGCCGCATCTTCATGACGCGTCGCGCTTGCAGACCTGCCGCCCCAGAGGCGGCGAGCATTACGGCCAGGTCCGTCATCTTTTCATCCTGTGTTCGTTGTTGCCCGTGCTTGTCGCATGCTTCGTCTCTCACCTTCGGATGGAGCAAGAAGCCTGCCGTGGCATCGATACCACAATCCTGCCCGTTCATCTGCCAGGATGACAGCACGTAAGAAATGATATAGCAGAAGGTTAGGGGCGCAGCGACGATCGGCCGACTCTGGCTGGGAACGCCGGATCCGGAAGCTTGGGAGCCTGCTCTCGCGTCGCCATCCGCAAACAATTGCGGCCCGCTATGGCGACTCGCGTTCCTCGTCGGACGGATCAGGACGCGCTTGCGGCGCTGGTGTCCCAGGGATGTATGCGGTGCAGCTCAAGACGGGGAGGGCGGGGTACTTGCGCATTGCCGGGTCCGCGGCGGCCGCCCGGCACAGCCAGAAGCGTGACCCCCGAGCGCCTACGACGATACGCGCGTGCTCACAGCGCCCACAGAGTCCGGCGTCAACGGGAGTCATACGACGACCAAGTGAACTCCTTCCGGGTCGCTGTCAATGGATGGCCCGGTGCCGCCGCCTGCCGTCCCCTGTCCAGCCTGCACCGCACGCCCGATCTTGCATTCCATGAGCGACACCAGTGTAGCGGGCGACACGGAAGGCCCAACACGGCGAACTCGGGGGACAGTCGCCCTGATCATCGCCACGGTCACCGTCGCCGCTGTGGTCATGCTGATTGTCCGGAGATCCTCTGACCCGAGCGCCGCGTCCCCGCCACCTCCACAACCCATCATCGCCGTGCTCCCACTGATCGACCTGGCGGCCGGCAGCGACGACTACTTCAATGACGGGCTCGCCGCAGAGATCGCCGCCGGTCTGGCCGCCGTGCCCGGCCTGGAGGTCCGTGGACGGGTTTCGGCAGGTGCCTATCGTGATGTGAATCGGGATGCCGGGGCAGTCGGGGCCGAACTGGGCGTCTCCGGGGTTCTGGACGCCACAGTCAGGCGCGCCGCCGGTCAGCTGCGGATCGCTGTCAGGCTGGTCGACACGCGATCGGGCCGTGTCGTCTGGACAGCGGTTCAGGATACGGCCGTGGCCGCGTGGTTCGCCGCCAGGGACGAGATCGTGGAAGGGGTAGCCCGGGCGCTCGGACTGGAAGTCGGAGACGTAGTGCGCCGCCGGCTGGAGCGGCGGCGCGTGGGGGTCGATGCGCTCGACTTGTATGCGCTCGGCCGGTTCGGATGGGCCGAGCACGAGAGTGGAGATCTCCTGGAGGCCGTGGCTTTCTATCAGCTGGCTATCGAGGCCGACTCAACCTTCGCTGCGGCCTGGACCGCTCTGGCCGAGGCCTACTCGCTTCTTCCCCGGTTCACCCGGTTCCCTGCAGAGGATGTTCGGGAGGGCGGTGCCGCGGCGGCCCGTACGGCACTGCGCCTGGACCCGGACGCGGCGGATGCACACGCCGTGTTGGGGGAGATTCTGTACCTGTACGAGCGGGACTTCTCCGGCGGTCGGTCTCACCTCAGGCGCGCGATCGAGCTGGACCCGGGGAATGGGGAGGCGCTGGCCCGGCTGTGTGAGCTGGAGATGTATGACGGACGGCTGGCCGAGGCGGAGGACGCATGCCGCCGCGGCGCAAACATGGAGCCGTTGTCGTACCGCATCTCCTGGCTTCAGGCGGATCTTCTGAAACTGAAGGGCGACCTGGAGGGCGCTCTGCTCAGCCTGGACAGTCTGAGATTCCTGTCTCCCGGGTATGCACCGCTGGCGGCGGACGTAGCTTTCACCAGGCTGCTTGCCGGCGATTCGACGCGTGCCGCAGACGATCTGGCCTACTGGATCGGATTGCTGGGAGGCGACGAGACATTGGCGACCCAATGGTTCACGAGTGGCCGCTCCGGCGCGCTTCGGCAGCTCGCAGAGGACGTGGATCCTGCGCCGTCGGATGTAGCCGCACTGGCTGCGCTGGCCGGCGACGCTCCGATGGCTCTCGCTGCGGTTAGAGCTGCATTGCGAGATCGAGACCCGGGTTCCCTCAGATTCGGTGTGTTCCCGGAGTATGAGGCGCTGCGCGAGCAGAACGCCTTCCGCATCCTCTGGGAAGCCGCCTTGAGGGAATCCGAGAGCGTCGAATAGCCGGAGAGATGTCGCTGGCGTGCGACGCTTCGAGATCTCGTCGAATGTAAGTATATCAAACAAAATAACTTGCGGTACGGCACGGCGGATGCACTCGTGTTCCCGCATGAGTGAAAGAGCTTTCTGGCATTCCGACCCCGAAGCCCTGATGGCGAACGCCGCCCAGGCCTTGGAAGCGAAGCGTGCGCTCGGGCGTGTGATCGGACGCGACTGGACCTACGTGGACGCCCATCTCGGGGCCGTCCTGCTGGAGGCGGTACGACTCGTCCCGGAGCAGACCCGCAGGCGGAGAAGGGAGGATCGTCGGCTCATCAGTTGGATCAGCCGACTCATACCGGAGATCCCGCCCGACGATCCCTACCGCCCGCAGGTGCTCAGGAGACTCAAGCAGATTCTCTGACGTCGCCGGAGCTTAGCGCCCACCTCTTCCCGAGCGTCTCTTCCGAGGCTCCTCGGGTTGGGACGTTTCAACTCGGGGCGTTTCGGCCGGTTGCGCACTCACGGCTTTCACTCCGGGTTCTACCAGGAGAGTGCCGTAAATGAACCCTAGCGGCTTCGCCTTCAGCCGCGGGACCAGATCCGAAGAGTAGACCCGGAACCAACCGTTGGGTGCGGGCTCGACCCGCACACTGTCACCGGTTGCGAGATTCCCTACGATATCGCTAGTGGTGCTCGCCTGCGCCCGAATGCGCGACATGACGCGCGCTACGCGCACTTCACCCCAATCAGTGGCCACATTGACGCTTCCGCTCCGCATCAGCGGAATGGAAAGGGCGTTGGGTGCGAAGATTCCCGCGAGGACGGTGCCGAAAGCACTCATTACGAAGAACAGAAGCACGAGGGGAACGCTGGACCCCGTCGGACGCTGCGCAGCCGCCTTCTTCTTGCGCTGAGCCGGGTTAGCTGATGCCCCACTGCCATCGTAGTCGCACTCGGAGCAGTACCGGTTGCCCTTTGCCGCCTCTTGTCCGCAGATGGGGCAGGTTTTGGTACCCAGTTTTGTATCCTCCGAAGGATGGCAAATCGAACGTGTCTCGACGGCGTTCGGAGGAGCGAAAGGCGTGCCGCGGCGGCCGAGTGTACGTGGATATATAGGATAACTATCAACCCCACAACGTGTTACGCACGCTCAACACCATACACAACTGCTGCGTGGAGCCCACACGGCCGTGGGCCCGCAAGGCAATGCTTTCACGCAGAACGCAGTATGGTTCCTGCCGGCCCGCTAGCCGCCGGAAATCAGGCCGTCAGTCGAGGTCGAAGCGATCAAGGTTCATGACCTTGTTCCACGCAGCCACGAAGTCAGACACGAATGCCTTTTGCGAGTCGTCAAAGGCGTAGACTTCCGCGATGGCACGAAGCTGCGAGTTGGAACCGAAGACGAGGTCGACGGCGGTACCGGTCCACTTGACCTCACCCGTGCCGCGATCGCGCGCCTCGTAAACGTCCTCGGATGCCGAGGACGGCAGCCACTCCGAGTTCATGTCGAGCAGGTTCACGAAGAAGTCGTTGGTCAACGTTTCGGGCCGCGCGCTGAAAACGCCGAGCTCGGATCGACCGGTGTTCGCGTTCAGCGCACGCATGCCGCCGACGAGCACCGTCATCTCGGGAGCGGTCAGCGTCAGCAGGCACGCCCGATCGATCAATAGCTCGGCCGCGGCCTTCTTGTCGCCTTCCGCGAGGTAGTTGCGGAAGCCGTCTGCGATCGGTTCTAGCACCGCGAACGACTCCACGTCGGTATGCTCTTGCGACGCATCCGTGCGCCCCGGCGTGAAGGGAACATGCACGTCGTGACCGGCGTTCTTTGCGGCGCGCTCGACGGCGGCGCACCCGCCCAGAACAATCAGGTCGGCCAGCGAGACTGACTTGTCACCGGACTGCGAGTTGTTGAACTCCGTTTGAATTCCCTCCAGCGTTTGTAGCACCTGCTCAAGCTCGGCCGGATTGTTGACTTCCCAGTCTTTCTGCGGCGCGAGGCGAACGCGCGCGCCATTCGCCCCGCCGCGCTTGTCAGTGCCGCGGAACGTTGCCGCCGACGCCCAGGCGGTCGAGACGAGCTGAGAAACGGACAGTTCCGAAGCGAGGATCTTGTCCTTCAGGGCAGCGATGTCCTGCTCGTCGATCAACTCGTGATCGACCTCGGGGATGGGGTCCTGCCAGATCAGCACCTCGTCCGGAA
>JARFPW010000049.1 GCA_029288095.1 Gemmatimonadota bacterium | reverse complement strand
CCCGCGACACCTCGGCCACCGAGTGGCGGCCCGCTGCCACGGCACGCACCCGCGCCCCGCGTGCGCGCGCACCCCGGCTCTCGGCTGGCGTGGCGCCGATGACGCCGGCCTCGTCGGCGCTGCAGGAACGACCGAAGTGCGCTGCGGCGCGCGCCAGCGCCACCGGCGGTAAGTCCGCCCGGTGCTCTGCGTCGGAACCGAAGCCGCCGAACTCGAACCGGTCGGCGCATCCGGCGGCAAGCAACTTGAGCCGGGCGCCCTCTTCCAGGTTTCCGGTCACCAGACCGCAGGCGAATCGTGTGTCGGCTGTCAGTCGATCCAGTAGATCGAGCACGCCCGCCAACGGAGCGGCCCGATCTCCTACTTGATCGAGGGCTTCCGCTAGCCTCTCGAGATATATGGGCCAGAGAGCGGGTAGCCCGTCGTCCACCTCTGAGTCCAGCCAGCCGACGGCCGTGAGCAGACCGCGCACGATCTCCGGGTCGGTTCTCCCATGGAAATCGAACGTCTCGATGGGCCCGGTCTCGCCGTATACCTCGATCATGGCCGGGCCGAGGGCCGCTTTTCCGGCACCGCCGGTATCCGTGAGGGTCCCGTCTACGTCGAACAACAGGGCGGACATCACCTGAGCAGCCTCGGGCCGTTCCCATTGCTCACCCCACGTACCGCATCGCCGAACGTCTGGAACAGACGGCGGTTCACGCCGCAGTCGAGGTCGATCCTGCGTTCGGGGTGCCATTGCACGCCGGCTGTCCAGGCCGCACCCGGCTGCCGGTATTCCACCGCCTCCACCAGTCCGTCGGGTGCCCAGGCGACAGGGGAGAGATCTCCGGCCAGCATCGCGACACCCTGGTGGTGAGCCGAGTTCTGATCCGTTCGGCCGTTGCTGAACACGTCGCTCAGCAACTGTTGGTCTTCGACGCGCACCGAATGCACGAATCCGCCGAAATCGCGCCATTGATCATGATCGATGGTATCGTCGAAGTCCGTGGCCAGATCCTGGTGCAGCGTTCCGCCCAGGGCGACGTTGAGCATCTGCATACCGCGACAGATTGCGAGGACCGGGATTCGTCTTTCCAGAGCCTGAAACAGCAGGGCGTGTTCCATCTCGTCACGCTCGGGACTCATATGGCGGGCTCCGGCGGCCTCGGCTCCGTAGCGCTCGGGATGCACGTCTTCGCCGCCGGTCAGTACGAGTCCGCTCGCCGCGCTGAACATCCGCTCCCGTGTCGAAGAGTCGTCCAGCTGAGACATGACGAGCGGGAGAAGCCCGGCGACTCTCATGCCGCGGAGGTACCCCGCTTCCAGGACAGCCTGGTCCATGCCGGCCTCAGTCTGGCGTACCGGCGCCGTCACTGCGGCAAAGAACTCAGCCACGCGAGCTCTCCTCTTCCAGCCAGCGGTGCAACAGGGACGGGTCCAGGTTGCCGCCTGACAGGATTGCGATCGTTTCGCCGGATTCCGGAGCCTCGACCCGACCCGACAGCAGTCCCGCCAGGGTCGCTGCACCGCTCGGTTCGACGACGAGCCGGCGTCCGTAGCACCACAGAACGGCGTCCCGCATCGAGGCGTCGGTCAGTGTCACGACATCGTCTACGAGCTCATCAACGTGGGCGAACGTGAGGTCGCCCGGGCGAACCGGTTTCAGGCCGTCGGCGATGGTATCGATGCTCGACAGGGTAATCGGATGGCCCGCGTCCAGGGATCTCCGCATCTTGGGCGCGCCTTCGGGCTCGACCCCTATGATGCGGGTCTGCGGCGACAGGCGGCGCACTGCAGCTGCGACGCCGGCAATCAGCCCGCCCCCTCCGATCGGGACCACGACCAGGGCTGGGCGCACTCCTGACAGCGCGCTTGCGAGCTGGTCGAGGATCTCCAGGCCGACCGTACCCTGCCCGGCGATGATGCGTCGGTCGTCGAACGGCGGGACCATGACCCCACCCTCCGCAGCGACGATCTGCTCCGCGCGTGCTTGCCGCTCAATGGTCGTCGTACCGACGAGTTCGACGCGTGCGCCCATGCGAACGACTGCATCCCGCTTGATCCGGGGCGCGTCGACAGGCATTACGACGGTTGCGGTGAGGCCGAGCTCCCGCGCACTCCACGCGACTCCCTGTGCGTGATTGTCGGACGAGTAGGTCACCACGCCACCGGACGGATCGTCCGGGTCCAGAGAGGCGATGAGGTTGTATGCACCGCGAAGCTTGAACGCTCCGGCGTGCTGCAGGGACTCACACTTCAGCCAGATGCGGCGCGGCGTCTGGTCATCAGGTAGCTGGATTCTCGAGGCCAGCAAAGGCGTGCGAACGGCCACTGGCGCAATGCGATCCGCGGCCGCTCGAATGTCGTCCACGGCGACGAGGGCAACGTCGGTCCTGGTACTACCATCAGCGTAAGCCAACTCAGTCCCGGGCATCCTCGGTCCCGGCGGCTTCGAGTGCCACATCGGCCGCGTCGTCATCGAGGTCCTCCAGATCGCGGGCCACACGGGCCAGATCGATCAGCTCATCGCCATCGTCCAGGGTGATAACGCGCACACCCTGCGTGTTTCTTCCGATCACGCGAATCTCGTGCGCGCCCTGACGGTTGATCACGCCACCACGGGTGACGAGCATCAGCTCGTCGTCATCCTCTACTTCTTTCGCTGCAACAACCGGGCCCGTCTTGTCGCTCAGCCGGAAGTTGATCAACCCCTTGCCTCCGCGACGTTGCGCCCGGTACTGCGAGATCAGCGTACGCTTGCCCATACCGCGCGACGTCACCGTCAGCACGCTGGCCTCGCGGCGCGCCACGACCATTCCGACAACCTGGTCGTCCTCACCAAGCCGGATCCCACGCACCCCCTGGGTGGCCCGTCCCATCACGCGAGCATCGCTTTCCTCGAACCGGATCGCCATTCCCTTGCGAGTGGTAAGCAGGATATCGTTGCCTTCGTCGATCAATTGGACGTCGATGAGCGCGTCTCCCTCGACGATGTTGATCGCGTTGAGTCCGACGGTACGCACGTTGGAATACGCAGCGAGACTGGTCTTTTTGACCTGGCCTGCCCGGGTAGCGAAGAACAGGTAGCGGTCTTCGGGGAACTCGCGCGTCCGAACGATCGAAGCGATCGTCTCGTCCTTCGAAATGTTGAGGAGGTTGACGATAGGCTTCCCGCGGGACGCGCGGGACGCACGCGGAATCTGATGCACCTTCAGCCAATAGACCTGGCCACGTTCGGTGAAGAACATCAGGTAGTCATGGGCGGAGGCCGTGAACAGGTGCTCGACCCAGTCCTCCTCCTTGGTACCCATTCCAGCTATTCCGCGACCGCCCCGGCGCTGCTGGCGATAGGTGTCCAGTGAAATCCGCTTGATGTACCCTTCGTTGCTGACGGTAATCGCCATCGGCTCGTCGGCGATCAGGTCCTCCGGATCGAAACTCGCCGACGCGCTGACAATCTCGGTGCGACGGGGGTCTCCGAACCTGTCGACGATGTCCTGAAGTTCCTCGCGAATCGTCGACATGCGCAGCTCTCGCGAGGCCAGAAGTTCCTCCAGACCTGCGATGTCCGCGCGCACCTCGGAGAGTTCCGCCTCCAGCTTCTCGATTTCCAGTCCGGTGAGACGCGACAGCCGCATCGCGAGAATCGCACCCGCCTGGACCTCGGTCAGTTCGAAGGTCGACTGAAGTCTCCCCGACGCCTCCTCCGCATCCCGGGAGCCTCGGATCATTGCCACGACCTCGTCGATGTTGTCGACGGCGATCTTCAGGCCCTCGAGGATGTGCTCTCGATCCTTCGCCGCACGCAGGTCATGCTCGCTCCGGCGGACGACGACTTCATGTCGGTGGTCGAGGAAGTGGGATAGCACTTCCTTCAAGTTCATGACCTTCGGGATTCCGCGGTCGAGGGCCAGCATGATGACGCCGAAGGTCGATTGCATCTGTGTGTGCTTGAACAACTGGTTCAAAACAATTTCCGGAATGGCGTCACGTTTCAGGTCGATGACGATGCGCATTCCATCCCGAGCCGACTCGTCACGCAGGTCCGATATGTCTTCGACCCGGCGGTCGCGAACGAGTTGAACGATCTGCTCGATCAGCCGACTCTTGTTCACCATGAACGGGATCTCCGTCACGATGATGCGATCGCCGCCGTTCGGCCGCTCCTCCGTGTGTGCGCGTCCGCGCATTACGACCCGGCCCCGGCCGTTGGTGTACGCATCGCGAATCCCATCAATGCCATAGACCAGACCTCCCGTCGGAAAGTCCGGACCCTGCACGTGTTCCATCAGGTCGTCGACCGTCAATTCGGGGTCGTCGATCAGCGCCTGGCAGGCCGCCACCACTTCTCCGAGGTTGTGCGGCGGGATGTTCGTGGCCATGCCGACCGCGATGCCGGAGGAACCGTTGATCAACAGGTTGGGTGGCCCGGCCGGCAGGACGACCGGTTCCAGCAGGCGGTCGTCGAAGTTCGGGGTGTAGTCGACCGTTTCCTTGTCGATGTCCGTCAGCATGTCCACCGCGAGTCGTTCCAGCTTCGACTCGGTGTACCGATATGCGGCGGCGCTGTCGCCGTCGATCGAACCGAAGTTTCCCTGGCCGTCGATCAGCGGATAACGCAGGGAAAAGTCCTGCACCATGCGGACGAGCGAATCGTAGACAGCGCTGTCACCATGCGGATGGTACTTACCCAACACGTCACCGACGACCGTAGCGCACTTCTTGTAGGGGCGACCCGGAGACAGCCCCTGTTCGTGCATCGCATAGAGGATGCGGCGGTGCACCGGCTTGAGACCGTCCCGCACGTCCGGGAGAGCCCGCTGCACGATCACGCTCATCGAATAATCGATGAACGAATCCCGCATTTCGTCTTCTATCAGCCGCTGTTCGATCCGATCGGCTCTGTCGTCGGTTTCCATGCTCTCCGGCAATCTGATCTTGGATGCTGACCCCGGCCGGATTGGCAGGCCTGGCGCTGCTCAGGCCACACTGGCGCCGGGGTAGATTCGGGTGGTTCGAAGGCGCGCCTTCCAAACCCCGTGTAACCGAGAAAATATAAGGCTTCGGGCGTCCGAACGCGACCGGGAACCGGCCCGTTCAGATGGGACTTCGGGGGGATAATTCAGGCGCAGAAACGGAAGTCGTTGAGCTCCTCCAAACCGATGAGCGAGAGTGCCTCACGTATCTCAGATCGGGCACCCGGCGAACCGACGGCAGCCAGCACGAAGGATCGCTTCAACGAAGGGTCTTTCTCGAACCCGGCAGGAGAGATGACCTCCGCCCCGTGGATCGACTGGCCGATCTTGCGCGGGTCGAGATCGACGAATTTCTCGACCCTGATTCCCTGGCCGATAAGCTCGCGGGCCAGCGGCTTTCCTACCTTGCCTGCTCCCCACACGACGACGGGACGACGCGCAGGCAGAAAGGCCTCGCGCAGGAAGTGCACCTTGCAACGTCTGAAGCTGTCGGGGCCGTAGGCGGCTGACACGAGAGACAGGCGGCCCGGATGGACCCTCCATCGCAGGAGCGGCGCTCCGGGGAGGTTGGAGAGCCGCCCTCCCGCCGCCAGGATGCGGAGGATCAGATCGTAGTCTTCGGGCCAGCCGGCCTCGCGGTATCCCCCCATCGCTTGCAGCACCGACCGACGGACAACGAGCGTCGGGTGCGCGATCGGGCACTCGACGAATGCGTTTCGATCTACGTCCTCGGGCGACTCTACCGTGTTGATCCATCTCTCGTACCGGCGATAGCCGGAACCAACGCCCGCCGCGGCAAACAGCTCCACGTGGGTCCCACAGCCGGCAACGGCGTGATTTCGGTCAAGGTATGACACCTGAGCGGCGAATCTCCCCGGAAATGCGGTATCGTCCGCATCCATGCGGGCTACCAGGGGGGCCCGGGCCTCAGCAGTGGCGAGTCGGAGAGCCGGTACGATGCCCTGACCTCGACCCGATAGAACACGGACGCGCGGGTCGCGCCGGGCCCAGGCCTTCAGGATCTGAGAGGTGCCATCCTCGGAAGCGTCATCGACCGCGATCGTCTCGAAGGCGTCCAGGGTCTGCCCTTCGAGACTCGCAATTGTCTCGCGGATCGTCGCCTCGGCGTTGCGACAGGGCATGATTACGCTTACCAGCGGAGGCATGTCGGTTGGGGTCGGGAATCAGGCCGCGCCGGTCGCGTGCGGATCGGCCGCAGCGCCACGCGCCCGGACTCGGAGGAAGCGCCCGGTGTGCGACACGTCGGAGGCCATGATGGATGCAGGCGGTCCTTCGGCGACGATCCGGCCACCTGCCTCTGCCGCTTCCGGCCCCAGATCGACGACCCAATCCGCAGCCGCGATCAACTCGAGATTGTGCTCGACAACGACTACGGTGCCACCCGCCTCGACGAGCTGATTCAACACCGCGACCAGTCGGCTGACCTCCCCCGCCCCGAGGCCTACGGTCGGCTCGTCAAGCAGGTAGAGCCTGGAGGACCCACCGGCCCGGGCCAGTTCCCGGGCAACCTTCAGCCGCTGCGCCTCACCACCGGAGAGCGTAGTGGCCGGCTGGCCCAACCGCAGGTATCCGAGACCAACGCGCTGCAGTTGCCAGAGAAGCTCTCCGAGACGGTCCTGCCGGATGAAGAACCGAATCGCCTCGTCGACAGTGAGGTCCAGTACGTCGCGAATGCTCAACCCCTTGTGAGTAACCTCCAGGATCTCGGGCTTGAATCGGGCTCCCTCGCACACTTCGCACGGGACTGCGATATCCGCCAGGAATACCATCTCCACCGTTTCTTCCCCGGCACCCTTGCATGCCTCGCAGCGTCCACCCGCCACATTGAAGCTGAAGTGCTTTGGCACATACCCACGGCGACGCGATTCCGGGAGGCTGGCGAAGAACTTCCGTACCTCGCCATAGGCCTTGATGTACGTGGCAGGATTCGAGCGGGACGTGCGGCCGATCGGCGATTGATCAACGAGAACCACGTCGTCGAACTGTTCGCTGCCATGCAGTGCTCGAAAGGTCCCGGTGACCTCGCCGAGGTGCCGGCGGGCAGTGGACGACCCCGCGATGTCTCGCTCGAGAGCCCGGTACAACACCTGGTGAACGAGCGTCGACTTGCCCGATCCCGACACACCTGTCACGACCGTGAGGCAGCCAATGGGAATTCGAAGTCGGACATCATGAACGTTGTGGAGTTCAGCGCCTTCGAGCGTCAGCCACGATCCCGGCGTTCGTGGGGAACGCCGATCCGATGCTGAGATCGCCAGGGCTCGACCGGTCGATGTATCACTCGACAGCAGTTCGGCGGCTGTCCCGGCGAAAACGAGTTCTCCACCGCGTTCACCGGCACCGGGACCGAGTTCCAGAACCCGGTCGGCCTGCTCGATGACCGCCCTCTCATGTTCAACCACGAGCACGGTGTTTCCCCGCTCGCGCAATTCTCTCAGCACGTCCATGAACCGCTCGACGTCGCGCGCGTGCAGACCGATCGTGGGTTCATCGAGCACATACAGCGTGTCCACCAGGCGGCTGCCGAGACTGCCAGCCAACCGTATGCGCTGCATCTCGCCGCCCGACAGCGACCGCGCCTGGCGATCGAGCGTCAGGTATCCCAGACCCACATCCATGAGAAAGGAGGTGCGATCGCTGATTTCCTCGCGGATCGTCGCGGAGACACCGGCCTCGAACGGCTGCAGGTCCAGACCGTCGAGCCACCGGGATAGCTCCGCCACGGTCAGGGCCGAGATATCCGCGATGGAGTGCCCCAGGATCCGCACTGCAAGGGCTTCGGGGTTCAGCCGGGCACCCTGGCACTCCGGGCAGAGCGTCGGCAGCTGGTATCCTCGCAAGAACACGCGGATATACTGCTTGTAACGCTTCCGCTCGCGGGAACGGAGAAAGGGGATCATGCCCTTGAACTCAGGATCCCCGTACAGCAGCACTGCCTGTGCCTTCTCTGGAAGGCGATCCCACGGAACGTCCACCCGGATCCCCGACCGGGATGCGTACTCCAGGAGGGCGGCCCGTTCCTTCCGGTAACGGGGCTTGGTCCACGGGTCCAGCGCTCCGTCAGCCAGACTGCGATCCCCGTCCGGCACGATCAGAGACACGTTGTACTCGAGAGTCGCGCCGAAACCGTTACACGTCGCGCAGGCTCCTGTGGGGTGGTTGAAGCTGAACAGCAGCGGCCTGGGTTCGGCGAACCCGCGTCCGCACGTCCGGCATTGGTACAACTCCGAGAACGCGAGTCGATCCGCGAACTGCCGGCCGACCGATGAATCCTGGACCGCACGCAGAACAACTGCCCGGCCGTGTCCTCCGGCGAACGCGGCTCCCAGTGCGCTGGTCAAGCGCTGGCGTTCGTCCGCTCCGACAGCGAAACGGTCCTCGACTGCCAGAGCCTCCGTGGCGTTCGATAACTCTGCGGCCAGAACGCCCCCGTCATCGGCGGCGTCATCGAGATGGCGCTCTTCACCATCCACCAGTATTCGCACGTAGCCTTCGGACCGCAGGCTGTCGAGTACGTCGGCCGCTGCCGTGGCCACCGGTACGGCTATCGGAAACGCTATGTATGCAAGCGTTCCCTCGGGAAGCTCAAGCACCGCGTCAGCGGCTGACACGGCGGTGTCGGGTGCGACGTCCTGGTCGCAGTCAGGGCATACGGTCCGTCCGATCCGGCTCCACAGCAGGCGGAGGTAGTCGGAGACCTCGGTAACCGTGCCGACCGTTGACCGACTGCTTCGGACGGCGTTCTGCTGATCGATCGCCACCGAAGGACAGACTCCGTCGATCCGGTCGACACGCGGCTTGGGCATTCTCTGCAGGAACTGCTTCGCGTACGTGGACAGTGATTCCACGTATCGCCGCTGCCCCTCGGCATAGATCGTATCGAACGCCAGGCTTGACTTGCCGCTCCCGCTTGGGCCGGTGACTACGGTGAGGGAGTGGTGTCCCACCTCGACGTCGATGCCCTTGAGGTTGTTCTGCCGCGCGCCGCGGATGACGATTGATCGGAGCATGCCGCAACCTTCCGACCGTCGGGGGCGAGAGTCAATCGACTCGGGAATCGGCGTACTCTGGAACGGGTCGGGAACCCTGCTTAGCTTGTCGCCTCGCATTCGACACCGTCGCCGGGAGACGCACCCATCGCAGATCAATCCGTTTCCGGGAGCGCTGGACAGGAGGAGGAATCACTCGGCAAGGCATACGACGCCGAGCTGATGCGGCGGCTGCTGGCCTATCTGCGACCATATTGGCTCCAGGTCGCGGCCGCGATCGCGATGCTCATTCTGGCTTCGGGGCTCGAGCTCGTGGGCCCCTGGCTGACCCGGCTGGCGATCGACCGCGCTTTCCCCGATGGGGACTATGGCTTCCTCGCGCTCCTGGGAATGCTGTTCCTCGGCACGCTCGTCATTTCGTCGGCTCTCGTCTACGCTCAGACGATC
>JARFPW010000032.1 GCA_029288095.1 Gemmatimonadota bacterium | reverse complement strand
CGGGCCGTAGCGTTCATGCTCGCGGACGGTGTGTTTCCGTCCAACGAAGGACGGGGCTACGTCCTGCGACGCATCCTGCGGAGAGCCGGCAGGTACGCCTGGCTTCTCGGGCGGCGGGAGCCGACGCTCGACGGACTCGTGGGCGTGGTGGTAGACGAGATGTCGGACGCGTACCCCGAACTGACCGCCCGCCGGGAGCATCTGGTCCAGACGACGGCCGCCGAGGAAGAGAGGTTTCTGGCGACCATCGATGCGGGAATGGGCCGCTTCGAGGAGGTCGCTCCAGAACAAGGGAAGGGTGAGATCCCGGGCAGCGAGGCCTTCAAGCTATACGACACGTTCGGCTTTCCGCTCGATCTCACGGAGCTGATGGCGGGCGAGCGCGGCTACACCGTCGACCGTGCCGGCTTCGAATCGGCGTTGGAGGAACAGCGGGAGCGGTCCCGAAGCGCCAGCGGCATCTCGGGCGGAACTGGCACCGGAACGACGGGCCCGGTTGACGAGCAGACGTTGGACGCCGCTCGCACCTTGTCCTCCGGCGGGGAGCAGTCGTTCGTGGGGTACGACGATCTTGTCGTCGAGACTGCCGTGCTTGCCTACCTCCGGGTCGGTAACGCAGCCCTGTTTCTCCTCGAGCGCAACCCGTTCTATCTCGAGGCGGGTGGTCAGGTCAGCGATTCCGGACAACTGGCCGATGGAGACTGGGAGGCGGACGTAGTGGCGGTGACGCGAAACGAACGCGGTCAGATCGTCCTGGTGGCGCAGCCGATTCGGGGTGCCATGCCACAGGAGGTCGGCCAGGTGCGGGCAACGGTTTCCGAGGACATCCGCCGTGATACCGAGCGCAACCACACGGCCACCCATCTGTTACATGCGGCATTGCGTGCTGAGCTCGGCGACCACGTGCACCAGGCCGGTTCCCTGGTGGCTCCGGATCGCCTCCGGTTCGATTTTTCACACTCGGGAGCTGTTTCCGACGAGGAGCTGGCTGAGATCGAGGGACGGATCAACGACGATATACTCGCGAATTCGGCGGTGGCGACAGGCCAGAGAGACTACCGCGAAGCGCTTGACGACGGCGCGATGGCTCTGTTCGGGGAGAAGTATGGGGAGGTGGTGCGCGTGGTGTCCGTACCTGGCGTGAGCCTCGAGTTGTGCGGCGGCTGTCACGTGCGCACGACAGGTCAGATCGGCCAGTTGCGTATCGTATCGGAGACCGGTGTTGCCGCAGGCGTGCGCCGCATTGAGGCGGTGACGGGGCGAAAAGCCTGGGAACTCGCGCGCGAGACTGAAGCGGTGCTGGACGACATGGCAGCGACGCTCAGGGTGACAAGGCGGGATGTGCCGCGCCGGGTACACGCGCTCCAGGGGGAAGCGGAGCAACTTCGAGTTGCACTCGCCGAACAGCGCGGGGCGGATTCCGCGGGAGAGGCGGAGCGACTCGTCGCGGCCGCCGAGGTCCTCCCGGGAGGCGGCCGGCTGGTACGCTCGAGCGTTGAACTGGCGGCTGGGACGGATCTGTCCGAATTCGGTGACGCCCTGCGGGATCGCCTGGACTCGGGTGCCGCGATCCTTCACGTGATCGTAGATGGGACGAAGGATGCGTTCCTGGGCGTGGTGACCGACGACTGGATCGCTCGGGGTCTCAAGGCCGGCGATCTCGTTGGTGCTGCCAGCAGGGCGACGGGCTCCGGTGGCGGCGGCCGACCGCACCTCGCGCAGGGTGGCGTCGGCGACTCGACTCGGGTGCCGGCTGCCCTGGAGGAAGCCGGCAGGCACGCCCTGGACGTAGCCGAGGGCGCGTCAACATGACGGCCGGTCAAGAAATCGCCCGATGGCTCGAACCCCGGTTGGCGGGCGCGCCTGCCGAGTTGGCTGAAGCGGTGCGGGGGCTGGTCCGGGAGGTCGAACCCGTATCGGATGGTGTCGAGCCGGCCGTGCCCGAGATCCTGGCGGCGGCGGCCCTGCGCGGCTTCGACGGCGTGCTTGGGCCCGGCGATCCGCCGCGTGAGACAGCGCTCCGGCTCCTCGCGGCTGACGCTGCCCTGACCTATGCCTTCGAGGCGGCCGCGACCCTCTGCATGGACGTCGGTGAGCTGGCGTTACGCCTCGGTCCGCGAGGTGAGCTTGGACGGCGCCTGGCCCACCAGCGTTTCCCGGTTCCTGACGGGGGCGACTCCTGAGCGACACACTGGAGCTGGTCGATATCCACTGTCACCTGGTGCCGGGCGTAGACGACGGAGCTCCCACGCTCGAGCACGGGCTCGAAGCACTATCCTCATTTTTCGACGACGGCATCCGACGAGTGGTCACGACGCCGCATCTCGATGGGGCTCACGCGAATAGCCCACGACGCGAGAGGATCGATGCCGCGTTTGAGGAATTGGCCGCCGCCGCTGCGATCAGCGTGCCCGACATTCAGCTCGAGCTTGCCTACGAGGTGCGAATCGACGATCCGGAGGCGGACCTGTCGGATCGCTCCCTCGGGTTGTCGAAGGGCGGTTGCCTGCTCGTCGAATTCCCGCAGTTGACATTGCCCGCCTATTCGAATCGGATGCTGGAAGTAGTGTTGGCCTACGACTGGGTGCCCGTCCTGGCTCATCCCGAGCGCTACGCCGGAGTCGGGGTCGCTTACGGGTGGATTTCCCGCTGGCGAGAGATGGGCGCGGTGATGTGTCTCAATGTCGGAAGCCTGCTTGGCGAGCATGGCCCGGAGGCAGAGCGGGTGGCCCGGCGGATGCTGGCGGACGGGCAGGCGGACATCGTCGCCTCGGACCACCATGCCCGGCCCCGGCGCTCCACGACACTCCGTCGCGGCTGGGATCTGCTGACGGAGGGAGGCTCATCCGAGGACCGCGAAGTGGCGCATACGCTCATGGTGAGCAACCCGCTGGCCGTGCTTGCGGGGACGCCCCTCACGCCCGTGTCGGCGGTGGAGTCGGCCGGCGGTTGGTTCGGCCGGCTCAGGCGTCGATTGCTGGGAGGCACGAAATGACGCGAGTGGATCCGAAGACAGTAGCGATGCGCCACTTCGAGCGCCTCGCCGAGGCGGCGGAAGCTGCGGCGGAGCGGCTGGGTCCCGACATCGCCACCTATGCCGACTGGGCGCTGACGACCCTGCGCGCGGGAGGGCGACTCCTGTTCTGCGGAAACGGGGGTAGTGCTGCCACCGCCGAGCATGTCGCCACCGAATACGTAATCCGCTTTCGACGGGAGAGAGTACCTCTGCCCGCGATCGCCCTGACAGGGAGTACCGGGAGTCTGACGGCAGGAGCCAACGATTTCGGATTTGCGGAGGTCTTCGTCCGCCCGCTACTCGCACTCGGGCGATCCGACGACCTGCTGATCGTCCACTCGACGAGCGGTGCGTCACCGAACATCCTGGCGGTTGCGCGGGCGGCTGCCGAGGTCCCGATACGAACAGTTGCGCTCGTCGGCGCTGGTGGTGGTCCACTGACGGAACTCGTCGACCACTCGATCCTGGTGCCGTCCAGCGACACGGCGACGATTCAAGAACTCCACGTGGCGGTTGAACACGCGGTGGCTGACTACGTCGACGCCTGGTTTGCCGCCGAGACGGGAGCTACGTGACGAAACCGACGGGTAGCGATTTGCGACCCCCGAGGTCGCTGTCGAACGTGGCGAACTGTCTCGAAGACCACGGTTATGAGGCGTGGGCCGTCGGCGGAGCCGTGCGCGACCACCTGTTGGGTCTCGAGCGCGGCGACTGGGATCTGGCGACGAACGCCCGCCCGGACCAGGTCATGGAGTTGTTCTCGCGGACTGTGCCCCTGGGCATGGAACACGGCACGGTGGGTGTGCTGGATCCAGACGGAACCCTCTTCGAAGTAACCACCTTCCGTCGGGACGTGGAAACGGACGGACGGCATGCCGTAGTGGAGTTTGCCGACTCGATCGATGAAGACCTGGCGCGGCGCGACTTCACTATAAACGCAATCGCGTGGCGAGAACGCACCGGTGAGCTTCGCGATCCCTGGAACGGACGGGCGGATCTTGCTGCCGGGATTCTCAGGGCTGTCGGTGACGCTGCTGCCAGGTTTGCCGAGGACTACTTGCGTGTGTTTCGCGGACTCCGCTTCGCCGGGGCCTACGATCTGACATTTGATCCTCCCACGCGCGAAGCACTCGAGGCGGCTGTATCCGGCCTGGATCGTCTATCCGCAGAGCGGGTTCGCGAGGAGCTGGTGAAGGTCCTCGCCGCCCCCACACCCTCCGCCGCGCTTCGGCTGTACCGGGATTCGGGAGCGCTCGGCGTCTGGTATCCCGAGCTTGAACGCCACGCCAACGATGCCGGCTGGGATGAAGCACTGGCCACGATCGACGAGCTGAATGCCCGTGACGGGCTTCTGCGCCTTTGCCGCCTGCTGCTGGTGATACCGACCGAGCAACATGACGAGTCATCTGAGGATCCGGGAGAATCGGCCGCCGCCGGACTACTCGCGCGACTGAAGTTCTCGAAGGCGGACCAGCGCCGCGTACTCCACCTTTACAGTCACTTCCTCCCGTTCGTGAGTCCGGTCGACTCGTCCGCCGACCTGCGGGAATGGCTCAGCAGCATCGGTCCTGGAACCGAGCGTGACCTTTTCCGCATGCACTTCGCCGCGGCTCGTGCCGCCGGGGCGGAGGATGAACTGAACGCGCTCGTGTTCGTATGGCGCCGTGTGCACGAGGAGCGACTGAGCGGAGCGCCAATCGAGCGTGGGGATCTGGTGGTCAACGGAACCGACATCCTCGACCTGGGGATCGAACCGGGGCCTCTCGTTCGGCTCCTGCTGGAGGAATTGCACGCCCGGGTGTTGGAGGATCCCGAGCTGAATACGCGAGAGGTCCTTCTGCAGCAGGCAAGGGAGCTGATTGAGATGGCGGGACTGGAAGGCCCCGCCTCGGATCCCGAGGCCGAATGACACCGGGTGGCCGCACACGCATGGAAGCTCGCCGGGGGTATCATCGGTAACGGGCTGATCGAACTCCAGGCTCCGGTCGAGCGGGCAGTCCTGGTGGCGGCGCCGCACGCGGGGGAGTCGGAGACCCTGGTCGACGAGCACCTGGAGGAGCTCAGACTGCTCGCCGATACGGCGGGCGCTCAAGTCGTGGCCACGCTCGTCCAGCGCCTCGAGGCGCCACACGCTCGTCTGTATATCGGCAGTGGGAAGGCTGACCAGTTGCGAGCGCTCGCGGAGCATGAGCGGGCCACTCTCGTAGTGTTCGATGAGGACCTTTCCCCCGCGCAGGGCTCGGCGCTCGAAAAGCGGCTGGGTGTGCGCGTGATGGATCGAACCGAGCTCATCCTGGACATCTTCGCGCTCCGTGCGCGCACGGCGGAATCCCGCCTCCAGGTTGAACTGGCCCAACTGCAGTACCTGCGCACGCGACTCAAGCGGATGTGGACACACCTGTCTCGCACGCAGGGTGGAATCGGTACACGTGGACCGGGCGAGACTCAGCTCGAAACCGATCGGCGGATCATTGATCGGCGGATCACACGGCTTCGCCGTCAACTCAAACAGATTTCCCGAGGTCGCGAAACCCGCCGAAAAGCACGCCAGAACGAAGTGCGTGTAGCGCTGGTGGGTTATACGAATGCCGGGAAATCATCTATCCTGCGAGCTCTGGCCGGGGGCGACGTGTTCGTAGAAAACCGCTTGTTCGCCACCCTGGACAGTGCGACGCGGGCGGTAGAGCTGGCCGGCGGGTACCGCGTGCTCCTGACCGACACCGTCGGGTTCATTCGCAAGCTTCCGCATCACCTCGTCGCATCATTCCGTGCGACGCTTGAGGAAATCGCGGATGCGGACTTGCTCGTGCACGTCATCGACGTGTCTTCTCCCAGCTGGGAACACCAGGTTGAGGCCGTAGATGCAGTCCTGCACGAGCTGGGTGCCTCCGAGCGGCCCGTCCTGCTCGCCTTCCACAAGCTCGACCAGTTGACGCATGCAGAGGAGGAGGCGCTTCGGCGACGCAGCGCCGAACTGCACGGGGACCACGTTCTGACCTCCGTCGTGGAGCCAGGAGGACTGGACGCGTTGAGGGAGGCACTGCGACACCGATGCGCCGCGAACCGGCCTACTGTCGAGGTGTCGGTCCCGATTACGGACGGCCGCATGCTTGCCGAGGCCTATCGGGAGGCCGAGGTCCTGTCCCGCGCGGAAACGGATTCACGTGTAGTGCTGACAGTCCGTGTCCCCGTCGAAGTCCTCGGAAGATGGCGCAGGATTCAGGGCGTAACCGTCGACGGCATCAGCGAATCCTAGACTCGGTCCGGTGACTTTCATGCTACCGGCAGCGGTGGTATCCTGCCGCCATGCGTCTGTTCATCAATATCGACCACGTGGCCACGGTCCGTCAGGCGAGGAAGGCTGACGAGCCGGATCCCGTCGAGGCTGCGATTCTAGCGGAGGCCGGAGGCGCCGACGGGATCACGGTGCATCTGCGCGAAGATCGCCGTCACATCAACGACCGTGACGTCGAACGGTTGCGGGCGTCGATTCGCACTCCTCTCAACCTCGAGATCGCGAATACATCCGAGATGAAGGCGATCGCCCTCGAAGTTGCGCCCCACCAGGTAACGCTCGTTCCCGAGAAGCGCGAAGAAATTACCACCGAGGGTGGGCTCGAGGTCGGGGAGG
>JARFPW010000352.1 GCA_029288095.1 Gemmatimonadota bacterium | reverse complement strand
GTCCAGAACGGGGGCGTCCGGATCCAACGTGAACACACCCTCTCCTTCCTCACCCTCCGGCACACCCGGGTCGAAGCGGAAATCGAATTCGATCTCCACCGGCCACTGCATGCCGCCCAGGCAGCGCCGGCATGTAAGGCTCAGGGTCGATGCCAGCTGCCCCGCGACGCGTACGCCACCATGCCCGCCCGGCTCGGCCCGATACGACAACCTCGGGGGACCCACGAAAGCCGATCCCTCGAGTCCCCAGGCTGCGGGCGCGTCAGAAAGCGTCCCCGACCACTCGACGGGTCCCCGTCGCAGCCTGTCCAGATCAACCCGACCTGCTGGGAAACCGCTATTCATAGCCGTTCAAGCGAGTATTGTCAATCGCTGCCGAGGACCCGTCAACCCTGGAGACGCTCCGTGCCAGCGAAGAAAAAGGCGATCTCGATTTCGGCATTCTCGGGCGAATCGGAAGCGTGAATCGCGTTACGCTCCTTGCTCTCGGCATAGAGGGCCCGAACCGTACCCTCGTCTGCCTCCGCCGGGTCCGTCGCTCCGATCACTCGCCGCAGCTCTGAGACAGCTTCCTCTCGCCTCAGAATCAGCGGCATGCACGGCCCCGAGGTCATGAAGTCGACAAGCGACCCGAAGAACGGCCGCTCCCGATGAACCGAGTAGAACGCCTCGGCCTCGGCTCGCGTAAGAAGCTTCACGCGGGCCGCGACGATGAGGAATCCTGCCGCCTCCAGGTGCGCGATGATCTGGCCTGCCCTGCCGGACCCGAAGGCGTCCGGTTTGACTATGGTCAGTGTATCCATCTGGCTCACTCTCAGAGTATCCCCCTGTTCAGCGCTGTAGTCTCGCCTCGATGAGGCCCACCAGGTCGGCTGGCCGCTCTGCCACGGCGATGCCGCAGTCGCGGAACGCGGCCATCTTCTCGGCCGCCGTGCCCTCCGAGCCCGAGATGATGGCTCCCGCATGACCCATGCGCCGACCCGGCGGCGCTGTCTGACCCGCGATGAAGCCCACCACCGGCTTCGACATCTGATCGCGAACGAACTCGGCCGCCACCTGCTCGTCCGTGCCCCCGATTTCTCCGATCATGGCCACGGCACTCGTGGCCGGATCCTGTTCAAACGCCTGCAGGCAGTCCACGAAATCGGTGCCGATCAACGGATCTCCACCGATTCCGACGCATGTGGACTGGCCGATTCCGTGCCGCGTGAGCTGGAAGATCACCTCGTAGGTCAGCGTCCCGGAGCGACTCACGATTCCCACCGGACCCGGAGTCACGATCTGGCCCGGGAGGATCCCAATCTTACCGATGCCCGGGGCGATCAAGCCGGGACAATTGGGGCCGATCAGGCGAGCTCCCTTCTCCCGCACGTACGGCAGCGCAGTCATCATGTCGGCGACGGGGACCCCCTCGGTGATGCACACTATGAGGCGCGCCCCGGCATCGGCAGCCTCGAAGATGGCGCTGGATGCAAACGCTGCCGGTACGTAGATGACGCTCGCGTTCGCGCCCGTCTCGGCCACCGCCTCGGCCACCGTGTCGAACACGGGCACGGTATCGTCGAACACCTGCCCGCCCTTGCCCGGAGTCACCCCCGCGACGACCCGGGTGCCATACTCGATCATCTGGCGTGCGTGGAAGGAGCCGTCGCGACCCGTAATCCCCTGCACCACCAGACGCGTACTGTCGTCGATGAATATGCTCATATCTGAGAATCCTCTTGTGGCCTGGGTCGTTTCCCGTTTCGCCGAACTTCAGGCGCCCACAGCCATGGCGACCGCCCGCTTCACGACCTCGTCCATATCCGTCATGGCCTCGAACCCGTTCTTCTTCAGGATTTCGACGGCCACCTCCTCGTTCGTCCCCGTCAGGCGGATCGCAATCGGCAGGCCGACATCGATCCGATGCGTCGCCTCCACGATCCCGTTGGCCACATCATCGCACCGGGTGATACCGCCGAAGATATTGAACAGGATCGACTTGACGTTCGGATCCGACGTGATGATCTCGAAGGCCGTGACTACCTTGTCCGGGTTCGAGGAGCCCCCGATGTCCAGGAAGTTTGCGGGCTCTCCCCCGTAGTGCTTCACGAGGTCCATCGTCGCCATCGCCAGGCCCGCTCCATTCACGCAGCAGCCGACGTCGCCATCCAGCTGGATATAGCTGAGGCCGGCCTCTCGTGCCTTGCGCTCGGCCGGGTCCTCAGCCGACTCGTCGCGCATCGCCTCGACGTCCGGAAGCCTGAACAACGCGTTGTCGTCGATGTTCATCTTCGCGTCGATCGCCTTCACTTCACCAGCCGGCGTCGAGATCAGAGGATTGATCTCGGCCAGGGTGCAGCCGGCAGCCCTGTACGCCTCATACAGCTGAGTGATGATCCTGGCCGCCTGCCTGGCCAGCTTCGCGTCACCATACAGACCAAAGGCTAGAGCCGATGCCTGGTGCGGAAGGAGCCCGTACCTGGCGTCGACCGGCAGCTTCTGGATCGCGTTCGGATTCGTGGCGGCGACCTCCTCGATGTCGATTCCGCCTTCGGATGACACCATGA
>JARFPW010000331.1 GCA_029288095.1 Gemmatimonadota bacterium | reverse complement strand
GTGCACGAGGGACGGCCGCACATCATCGATCTTTTGTTGTCCGGTGAGATTCAGCTCCTCCTGAACACTCCGCTCGGTAAACATGCGCAACATGACGACTACATGATTCGGCGAGCGGCGATCGCGCGCGGAGTCCCCTATACGACGACGCTTTCAGCGGCCTCCGCCGCCGCAAACGCGATCATCGCGCTGCGCAGCCGGCGGCTCGAGGTCACCAGCATTCAAGAGCGTTCGGCTCACCTGGAATCCGAAAACCGTGTGCCGCGCGGTTTGCTCGGAAGTTCTTCTACCGCGCGGTGATGCGCGGGTACCGGGAACACCGTTTCACCGGTATGAGTTGATTTTGGTGACGGATCTTCATAAACATTGGTCGATACGGAGGCGCCGGAATCTGATTCGTATGGGTTCTTGATGCCGAATTCTCTAGCGGAGGAAATACGATGACGAAGCTTCGTGCCGCGTGGCTCATGCCGGCGCTGATCATGTTCGTCGCGGCCTGCTCAAGCGGCGATGCCACGGCAGACGGAGACGCGGCGGATGCCGATGCAGCCAACCCTTGTGCTGTTGACGCAGCTGGTGACATGGCCGACGACGCGGCTGGCGCCATGGGCGACATGGCCGACGACGCGGCTGGCGCCATGGACGACATGGCTGACGACGCCGCGGACGCAGCTGGCGACATGGCTGACGACGCGATGGATCACGCAGGTGACATGGCTGACGACGCCGCGGACGCAGCGGGCGACATGATGGACGACGCGGCTGATGCCGTGAATCCGTGCGCCGAGGAGTAAACAGCTGTCGCAGTTGACGGATTGGCTCTGATGAGCCGATCGGGCGTTAGGGCCCGGCCTCCAATGGTCGGGCTTTTTCGCATCGTGGGGGTTTCGGTTGCCCTCGCAGCATGTGCGGGAGAAACCGCGGATCCCCCGGTGGCGACAGGTCCCGTGGCGACGCCGGTGGCGGACTCCCGAACTTTTGCCACGCTGGACGACTTCCTCGCCGGATATTGGAATCGCCCGATTCCTCCGCAGGGACCGGCTCCGGATGGTTGGTCATCGCTCGACGCGTCCCTGGCCCCGGCGGATTGTGGCACCTGCCACGTCCAGCAGTATGAAGACTGGCAGACCGCGATCCATTCCTCGGCCTATTCACCGGGATTGGCCGGGCAGCTGGTGAGCCGGGAGTCCGACAATTTCCGCTTCGTACGCAGTTGTCTTGCCTGTCACGGGCCGTTGGCGGAACAGCAGGCCAAGCTGCCGCTCCCGGAAGGTGGGTTCGGCACGAATCCGGACTACGATCCGCAGCTCAAGCACGGAGGGATGGTGTGCGCCGCTTGCCACGTTCGTGGCCAGGTGCGGCACGGACCGCCGACGCGCGAGGGGTCCACCGCTCCCTCGGCTGAGGGCATGCCACACGGCGGGGTCGTCAGATCCGAGTATTTCGAGGACTCGAGATTCTGCGCGAGCTGCCATCAGTTCGCCGCGCCAGCGCCGAACGGAAAGTCCCTGCAGAACACCTATGAGGAGTGGCTCGACAGTCGATATGCGACAGAGGGTGTGAGCTGTCAGACCTGCCACATGCCTGACCGCCGGCATCTGTGGCGCGGGATCCACGATCCCGAGATGGTGCGAGCGGGCGTGACCATCGAATGGATGACGCCCGCAGAGGTGGAGGCGGGCCGTGTGGGAATCCGGGTTACGAATTCAGGCACGGGGCACCGCTTCCCGACCTACGTGACTCCGGCCGTCGACGTGATCCTCGAGCTGCTGGATGCGGAGGGCAGCCTGATCCCCGGGGCAACGCGGTCAGCGGAAATCAGCAGGCGAGTCGGAGTCGAGGGCGGCAGCTGGGTGGAGACGACGGACACGCGCCTCGCGCCTGACAGCTCCATGGTTTTGACCTACCCCGCGCCATCTGAAGCGCGCTTCGCACGCGGCCTGGTGCGCGTTCGACCGGATGCCTTCTATCGCAACGTATTCGCCGGTTTGCTCGCCGGTTCGCTGACGGATACGGCACGTGTGCTGATTGACGCCGCCCACGAAGCATCGATCGCCAGCCCATTCATGATCTTCGACGACACGGTGTCGATAGGTCGCTGACGGTCCCTAGCGAACGACTCGTTCCGCGAGCGCCTGGAACTGGCCTGCCCTGTCTACAGATCGTTGATAGAGGTCGGGCGATTCACGCAGGTCGTGCGCATAGCCGAGCGTCAGGTATGCGAGGAAGTACTGCATCGGGATGCTCGCTCGCGTGGATGGTTCCGGCCAGACTTCTTCTTCGAGCAGATAATCCACCTGGAACACATCCCACAGCAGCGCCTCGCTACGCTCACGATCCATCCAGCCGATCGGAACTCCGATATCGAGTTCGACGATGTTCTCCGTGGACTCGATCGGGCCTTCGATCAGCTTGTGAGCCAGTCCCTGGCGCAACAGGTGTGGCTGGAGATCCCAGGCCTGGTACACGGGTGGCGCCGTCGTCGCGAAATAGACGGGTCGGTCTCCGAGCGACTCCGCCACGATCCGAAATACGAGGAAATCGGGATGGTAGAGGAACCGCCCTGTGGACAGCTCGACGGTCAGCAGGTCCGAGAACCTGACGGGCTGGCCGGCCTCCACCTGTGTATACAACGGCAGGCCGTCGATCTCTTCGTCGGTATAAGAGTGCACGGGCCTCGTCGGCGGAGTGTCCCCCAATCCCGCATAGATATCCAGCGCCGCCTCCTGATCGAACGGCCTCTGGCACAGCACGACGGACGGATCAGCCAGGGGGTCCTCGTCCGGCCCGCACGGCCGCGTCAGCTCCCGCAACTGCTTCGGGTACCACTTGGTCCCCAGGTACGAGTGAACGATGACCGTCACGTCTCGCCGAATGCCTTCGACTTCCTGCAGGTACCACAGGGGGAACGTGTCGTTGTCGCCGTTAGTGAACAGGAGGCCGTACGGCTCGACGGACTGGAGCATGTTGTACGCCCAGTCGCGAGCCGCGTAGTCGCCGCGCCGATCGGCAAGCGGAAAGTTGAACACGAGTGGCAGCAGCGCGACGCCGAGCAAGGGCGACGCACTTCTGAGGCCGGCCATCAGCGGAAGATCCCGGGCTTCCGACAGGCGACGGCCGAGTGCCTCCCAAGCTGTGACGAGACCCATCCCCGCGTATAACCCCCACAGATTGAAACTCACGATGAAGAAGTAATCGCGCTCGCGGACTTCGTGGCCCTCCTGCGGAATTTCCGGGTTCATCGAGTACCCGTAGCGGAAATTCAGATAGTAGACGAGAACGATCGTCACCGTCACGAGCAGGGTCGCGAAGTACCAGAAGCTGTCGGGGTCGCCCTTCCAGTGCCTCAACAGGCCGACAATGCCAAGTCCCAGAAACAGCAGCGTCACGAGCATACGTGCGCCCGGCGGGAGCGTTCGCGCCCACTGCCAGTCGAAGTACTGGAAGTAGTTGGCTACCTGCGCTCCGAACGGGGCCTGGCGCTCGCTGAGCGGCGGCTTCTGGTACTGGTCACGAGCGAGCGATGCGGCCAGCGCCGGACACTGCACCAGGAACTTCCCGTCCTTTAGGGCTGACAGGTCGGGCGTAATCGCCGAGACGAGGGACTGTCTCTTATACACATCTCCGAGCCCACGAGACTGCAATGAATATCTCGTATGCCGTCTTATGCTTGAAAAGTGGGGGGGGGGGGGGGGGGGGGGGGGGGGGGGGGG
>JARFPW010000280.1 GCA_029288095.1 Gemmatimonadota bacterium | reverse complement strand
CGACCTGGTGCGGGACCTGAACGAGGAAGAGCATCGGGAGCAGGAGACGATGTTCAACCAGCTGGACCCTTATCTGATGGCGAAGGGAGCGATGTTTGAAGCCCAGATGGCGAAGCGCAACTTCCGCAGGCTGCCGCCTCGGCCGGCTGCGGACCTGACGTCGCTCGCCCAGGACTCCCTGTTCCTCCAGATGGTCTCCTTCAGGGCAATCAGACTCGAGGAAGTGCTGGCTGAAGTCGACATCGTGGACGCGTCCATCCATCGTATACTGAGACTCATGGAGCAGAACTGAACAGGCATGAAGGTCGTCGAGATCAGCGCACCTGAATACACGGCCGACCGCAAGCCCGACTACATGGCTGTCGGCTCCAGGGTTGATGCCCTGATCGGATCGACCTTCGAGGACGGCCAGTACGTGGTGAGATCCATCGGCTCATCCGATCACCCCGACAAGACGCTGGACCAACTGTCGGAGATCATCCTCGCGTCAGGCACAGATAAGTACGATGCGAGTCGAACGGAGGTCGCCCATGAGGAGTTCCAGGGATACGACCATGACTTCCAGGGGGGCCTGGTGGAGATCTCTGATGGCCGGGTTGTGGTGGATGAAGCGGCCATGTACCCATCCATGTTCGGGGATATCATACATCATTTTCATGAGTATACGCTTCTCGATCGTGGATACGCCGTCCGGATTGACCTCCTGTTGATCTATCACGCGGACAGGGTCGAACCGGCCCGGTTGGTGGATGCCACGGCCCCACGCGTCCGCGAAGATCTCGAGAAGTATCTGTACCGATTCAAGAATCCCTCGCGGAAAGCGGGAGCACTGGCGGGAGTTGTGAGAATCTTGGCCGAGTAGCCACCTCCCCAGCGTAATTGTTGGCCAACTGAAGAGAGAAAAGATGAGGGGACTACTGTTTTCGCCGCGGCGACAGGTGTGGGCGGCAATGGCCGGCCTGGCCGTTTTAGCGGCGACGGTTGGCTGCAACACTCAGGACGAAGGAGTAGATCGCGAATCAGATTTCCGGTCATTTTTCGAGACCTACGTACAGGAGGTCAGGGAGAGGAATGCGGAGTACCTCGGTAGTGTCCACCCGGAGCTACCGACCGAGATGCACGAGTTCTTCTTCGATCTCACACAGGACATGATGAAGCATGCCGACGAACAGGGCCTCGAACCTTCGATCGATTGCGAGGAGTACGACGTCTGCAAGGTGACCTGGCCGCAACCCGGAGACAGCTGGGCCGCTCAGAGCTTCATCAGGCACGAGGGAAGCTGGCGTTTCCTCCCGGGCTGACCGCAGAAGGCGCGAAAGCAGTGATCAAGTTCCTCATGTGTTTGACGCGCCACCCGAGTATGACCCGGGCGGAATTCAGAGACTACTGGAAGAACGAGATTGGGGGATGGCGCTGCGTACTGTGAAGCCACTGATCAAATTCGTCGCCCTTGCTCTGGCACTACTTGTGTGCGGCCTTCTGGGCTGGCGACTCGTCCGTTTTCTCGAGATAGATTCCTGCCTGGATTCCGGCGGCAGGTATGACTACGAAGCCAATGTCTGCGTACTGTCTGAGCAAGGCTAGGCGTCCGTCGATCGCCCGGGAATAGGGTACAGTTTAGAGACTCAGCTTTCCAACTCCTCGTAGTCCGCGCTCGCATCAAGCGAATCAGGGCCCTCCGCCTTTCTGGCCAGCGCGAGCGATCCGGCGGCTGAACCCGCTCCCGCAAACGCGAACACCGGGCCCAACACGCCCAGGTGTCTAAGAGGAGTCATCTCGCCGAACAGCGCGGCAGCTGAGACGAAGAGCAAAGACAGCACCAGACCTCCCACTGCCCCCCAGCCCGCGAAGCGCGGCAGCGACATCTGATCGAATCCGCGGCGGCGCTCACCGATTCCGACGGCCGCGGAGAACACCACCCCACCGACGAAGGCCAGGCCCGCCCACAGGATGGGAAAAGGAACGTCCGCGGCGCCCGGGAATGCGATCACGAGGGCCATGCCCCCCGCGAACCATGCCACCGCCCACGTCAGACCCATCCCAACCGCAGCCCGAATCCGTCTCAACCCGTTGCTCATTACTACCCTCTCTGTGCACCCGTGGCCGATCGGTTCATTAGCTCGAATTCCGACTCGACTTTGTACTGCAAAGTACACTGCTGAAGGCCACGGGCCAAGGGTACGCACGTACCGAGCGTTGAAGGCTTCCGCCTTCTAGATTGCAAGCTGACCTGGCGGCCACGAGGCCGCATAGCCCGGGAGGCGATGTGTCGACGAGCATCTGGATAGCAGGTCTGCTTGTGCTCGGCTTCCTCGGCGGGTTGGCCCTCCTGCTTTGGGGCACGCGGTGGGGATCGACTGCCGCCGAGCGTGCCCGACGCATGCCGGGTGATGACTATCTGGAGGGCGGTCCGCGCACCCGAGCCGTCATGACCCGTGCCATCTCGATCGAGGCTCTGCCTGAGCGTGTTTGGCCGTGGATCTCTCAGTTGGGGCGCGGCGCGGGATGGTACAGCGTCGACTGGCTCGATAACGGGAGGCGGGTCTCTGCCTGGCACGTCGTCTCGTGGATTCCGGAGCCTCGACTGGGCGACGCGACGGCGGTCGGTTATCTGCGCCACCTCGATCCGGGACGATCGCTCGTCTGGTGGTTAAACGGGGGCAGGTTCCTCGGGTCGTCGGTTCGCCTGGTGACGTCGTTTGAAGTCCTGGACGAGGGCAAATGCACACGCCTGATCAGCCGGATGTCCGCCGACACGGCGGGACTCGGAGCACACGTCGCCCTCCTGGCGTTTTTCGTCATTGACTCGATCATGGCTTCCCGGCAGCTGATCGGGATACGCAACCGCGTAGAGCACGTCGCACGCAATCCCGGGAGTTCGAAGACACCGGAGAACGGAGATCGCGATCAGTACCAGCTGTATGAGATTCTCTACGCTGGCGGGGAACGAGCGGGGGTCGCGGGGAGGGAGAGCGGTGCCAAGTGGCGTCAAGCCGCCATTCGAGACGGCGTGGTCCATGACGCCGAGTAGGTCCGTCGCTGCGTGGCCGGTCCTGGTGGCGGCCCTCTGGGCATGTGCGCCGCCCGGCGGCGGTGCGGCCGGAGACGTCGAGGTTTCGTCGTTCGCTGAAGACGCGGTGGTTTCTGGGAGGGTCCTTGAGAACAGCACGGCGTGCGAGGTAGATGCGGTGTGCTATCTGCGAATCGAGTTCGCGGACACATCGATCGTTGCCCTGTATGGTACGGGGGAGCGGCCGGCCCCCGCGTGCGAAATCTCACGAGGTGTATCCGACGTGGCATTCGGGGTCTCGCCCGACGAGGTGATCACCGTTGTCGTCTCCAGGTGTGGATCGGACGGATACTACCTGCGGCAACTCCGTGAGGGGTCGGCTGGTGAGGGACGAGATTGACACGGTTTCGCCGATCAGACTACTTTGTAGTACAAAGTCTGCGCACACAGGGAGGCTGCTCATGCCCCGTTGGATGAAGGTCATCCGCGGGATGATCCGTACGGGACTGATCTTCGCCACTGGTGTTGGCGTCGTCGCCTCGTTGGTCGCCGGAGTCGTTTGGCTGCTCCCCGGCATCGATGGCGGCCGCGAGATGATTCGCCTGGTCGTGGCGAGCGCGATCTGGGCCTTTCCGATCGGTGTGGCCTTCTCGGGCTTTCTGGCGATAGCCGCGCGCAGCCGCTCGTTCGACCAGCTTTCGATCCCACGCTTCGCGGCGCTTGGATCGGGAGCCGGACTTCTCTTGTTCGGGCTGTTGGCAACCAACGCGTGGCAGGCGTGGTCCCTCTCTACCGCTCTGGCTAACGCGACGATCTTCGTGCTCTTGGGTGGCGGATCAGCCACCGCGACTCTGATGATCGCCCGCAAGGCCAGGCCGGCGCTGGAGCCTGGCGACGAGTGGCCCAGTCTGGAAGAGGGATAGGCCGGGGTCGTTCGAACGCAGCGGGCGGCCATCTGACGTTCCACACCTTCATCTTCCGGAGTTCGCACCAGCGCCAGCAGAAGCCAGGCTCTAATTTGCCGCCGGTTGTCGGGGTGAACCTGTAATGTTCTGCGTCCGGGAGGCATGATCGAGATCGAACTGGAAGCACACTGGTCCAGATAACAATGGACGGTTCACTCGCCGCGAGAATTCTGGCTGCCAACTCGGTGCTCATCGCGAGCCGACTCAGCGATGGCCTGATCGCGGAAGAATGGGCGGTCTCGGATCTCGCGGAGCATCTCCTGCGCGAGATCGGGTAGCCAGTTCGACATGCCCACGCCTCTCTTCACCTCCGGCCGGGAACGGCGCCTCTGGCTGGGGACTCTGGCGGTCGTGGTTGCGATCTATTCCACGTTGGGGCCGGCCCGGACGCTGGTCGACGCGTTGCGCGAGCGCAATCTGCTCCGGGTGTCTTTCGCCGTTCTCGTGCTCCTGGTGGTCGTGTTTGTCGTCAGGGAGTGGGCCAAGACGCGTCCCGGATGGCGTGAGATCGGCGTGGGGCTCGGTGTCGCGCTGGCGTACTGGCTGACCTTCATCCGGATGGACAATCCGGCAGAGCGCACGCACCTGGTCGAATACGGCGTCGTGGCTGCTCTCATTCACCAGGCCCTGCTCGAACGGGCGCGCAATGGCCGTGGCGTGCGATGGCCCGCCGTGACCACGGTGGTCGTGACCGCCCTGTTGGGCCTCCTCGACGAACTGATTCAGGCGGTGTTGCCCAGCCGCGTCTTCGACTGGCAGGACGTGGGCTTTAACGCCCTGGCCGGGTTCATGGTGATCGTGGCACGGCTGGCTCTCCTCCCCGTGAGCCGGCCGGGATGGCGCTTGTGGTTCCTGTGGTTCATGGCCGGTGCGATCGGGTGGGGCTGGAGCATGGATGCCGGCCTGTTCGGCGTATCGCCCCGGTTCGAGATCCTCCCTTCCCTGCCCGCGCTTGGTGTGCCGCGCTACATAAACGTGGTGGTGGGGGCGATCCTGGTAGGAGTGCTGCAGTGGCTGGTGTTGCGGCGGTATCTCAGGGGGTCGGTGCGATGGATACCGGCGAGCCTGGGAGCCGCGGGAGTCGGGGCTCTGGTGATGTTCGGCGTCGGGGCGATGGACGCCGACCTCGGACTTCTGATCGGCGCAGGCCTGTTCGGAACCCTGCTGGGGGTGACACAATGGCTGGTGTTGCGGGGACAGGTCGCGAGCGCCGGCTGGTGGGTACTGGCCAGCACCGTCGGCTGGATTGTGGCGTTCCCGCTCGGTGACCTCGGCGGACCGCCCGGCTGGTCGGTGTACGGTGCCATCACCGGGACCGTACTTGTTTGGCTACTGCGGCGGGGTACCTCAGATGCTGTTGAGGAGGGACACGGTTGAACGACCTGCAGCCCGCGGAAGGGACGCGATTGCGTCTGTATTCGGAACTCGCGTCGTGGTGGCCGCTACTGTCACATCCTGCGGACTACGCCGAAGAGGCGTCTTTCTACGGGGCGCTCCTGAAGAGCCGTTGCCGGTCTCCCGCCCCGACGCTCCTGGAACTTGGCAGCGGAGGCGGCAACAACGCCTCTCACCTCAAGGAAGAGTTTGACGGGCTCACCCTTGTGGACATCTCGCCGGGTATGTTGGAGGTGAGCCGAACCTTGAATCCGGAATGTGAGCACCACGTCGGCGACATGCGGTCGGTTCGTCTCGGTCGGGAGTTTGACTGCGTGTTTGTGCAGGACGCGATCGGCTACGCTACGACGCTCGACGATCTCCGGGCGGTCGTAGAGACCATCATTGTCCACTGCCGACCTGGTGGGTCGTTCCTGATCGCTCCGGACTACGTCAGAGAGTCGTTTCTGCCCGGCGTCAGCCACGGCGGTCACGACGGCGTCGAGCGCGCCCTGCGCTACCTCGAATGGACCTGGGATCCGGACCCAAGCGACCACACGTACGTGGTCGACATGGCATACCTACTCCGAGGCCCGGACGGCGCGGTTCAGGTAGAACACGACCGGCATCACCTGGGACTTTTCTCTATGGAGGAGTGGCTGGCGGTCTTTGAGGACGCCGGTTTGGCCCCAGACGTTGAGATGTTCCAACACTCCGAGCTGCGCGGCGAGATGCGCGTCTTCGTAGGATGCAGGACTGATAGACACTGTCGATCCAGCAACGGGGAGAGCACGTGAAGAAGTTCATGTTTCTGCATTTCGGATTCGAAACGCCCACGCCGGAGATCATGACGGCATGGAAGGCCTGGTTCGAGTCGATCGCGGACGTTCAGATCGAACAGGGCGGATTCATGGGTGGCCGAGAAATCTCAAAAACCGGCACCGAAGATCTGCCGTGGAATATGGAGTCCATTACCGGATACAACATCATCGAGGCGGAGAGTCTGGATGCGGCGGAGGAGCTTGCCCGAACTAATCCATTCATCGCGAGCATCCGCGTCTATGAGTTGAGATCGATGTAGAGAGGAGACTCCGCAAATGAAGCGTGTGACAGGCCTGGGCGGGATGTTCTTCAAGAGCCGAGATCCGAAGGGAACTCTCGATTGGTACCGTCGCCATCTGGGCATCGACTCCGAGGAATGGGGAGGGTTCGCTTTCCGGTGGCTCGAGCACGATCAGCCGGAGGAGACCGGCTGCACGGTGTGGAGCGCCTTCCCGGAGGACTCGAAGCACTTCGCGCCGAGCGAGCACCCTTTCATGGTGAACTACAGGGTCGCCGACCTCCCGGCCCTGATAGCGGCGCTCGAATCGGAGGGCGTCGAGGTGGTCGGAGAAATCGAACAGCACGAGAACGGCAAGTTCGCGTGGATTCTCGATCCAGAAGGCCGCAAAGTCGAGCTATGGCAGCCGGTGCCGTCGAAGGACGACCCGTATCTGTAAGAGATCATGCCCTCGATGGCTGACCAACCAGAGAAACGCTGAGGGGAATCCATGTCAGACGATCGTTGGTATGCCGCTATCCTTCTTGTTCGGGGTGAGATCGAGTCGGACGAAAGCAACGAGCCATTCACTGACCACTCGATTCGTCTGCTGAAGGCCCGGAACGCTGAATCTGCCTACCAACTTGCTCTGGCGCTCGGAGCCGAAGAGGCGACTTCTTATCCGAACGTAGAAGGGGAGACAATCACCTGGCGCTTCATTGGCCTGGAGGACCTGTGCGAGATGGTCGAGCCCCCGGCGGACGGCTCGGAAGTCATGAGCTGGCTGGATCGGAGAGCGGTTGTTCCGGTAGAGAAGGAGCAACTGACCGTCTTCTGGAGCATGAGAAACGACGACGAGCTCGGTTTGGATCTCGCCGACTAGTTAGCTCTTCCTCTTCTTTCGCTTCGGTTCCGGCAGTTCGCGCGTGGTGATTCTCGCTAGCTCACTCAGCCACTCGCCGTCCTCGATCTGATCCTCGATCAACATCGCCGGTTTCGCCCCGGGATAGGGCGGCGCTTCGACGACATCTCCGATGAAAGCGCGGCCACCTTCCGTCGGTTTTATCAGCAGCCGGTCGTCGCAGATGAGACCGAACATCTTCCCGGCGCTGAACAGGCCGTATTCACCGAACATGCTCCTGGAGGTGACGCCGCATTCCTGGTCGAATTGGTCGACGACGTACTCGACGAAACTGGGATCAGAAGCCATGTTGTCGCCTCCCTGCAGTACGCGGTTTGTGTGCTTGTACACTCCCCTGAAGCTACTGCAGGGTGCCGACAGTCGAGATAGGAAGGTGAACATGAGCAGGTCCGGACCAGTGGTGGCGTCGCTTGCCGGCAGATCCAACCGGCCGAGACGCTGATGCCGCGGCACGTGGCCCTTCTGCGCGGAATCAACGTAGGAGGGCATAGAGTCAAGATGGACCGACTTCGCGAGATGTTCGAGGAATTGGGCTTTGATCAGGTGGCCACGTTCATCGCGAGTGGCAACGTGATCTTCTCGACCGGATCTGACGACGCCGATGCCCTGCAGACCCGGATCGAAAAGCACCTTGCGAGCAGGCTCGGCTACGACGTCCCCACGTTCATTCGGGCGCCCGCCGAACTCGAGGCTCTTACTAACCATCCTCTCGCCCAAGCTGCCGAGGGGGAGACCCCTGATACGTCGCTGTACGTGATCTTCCTGCGCGAGCCTGCGTCGACCGAGCTGTTTGCTGCCTTCGGCAGCCTGACCTCCGAGATGGATCATTTCGAGGTGTCCGGACGAGAGGTCTACTGGCACATTCAGGGCAAACTCAGCGAGTCGCCCCTGTTCGCGCGAGGGCTCGAGAAAGCGATTGGCAACATGCTTACGACCACGCGAAACATGACGACGCTTCGTCGGCTGGTCGCGAAGCTATGAGGTACCGGGAAGCAACACAGGAAGATATTCCCGTGATTCTCGAGGCCCGGCAGACAGATCTCGAGTGGGGACCCGCTGACCACCGCACCGGTCTATACCTGAAAGGCGAGCACCATCCCCAGCAGGCACTCCTACCCCGCGTCATAATCATCGCCCTCGACGGGGAGGCTCTCGTCGGCTACATCGGCGGACATCTCACGACACGGTATGAGTGCGACGGGGAGCTGCAGTACCTTTGGGTCGCCCCCGAGCAGCGGAGACGCGGCGTCGCGTCTGGCCTGCTGAGACTGCTGACCGACTGGTTCGCGGAGCGGGAAGCGAAGAGGATCTGTGTGGATGTGAGTTACGACAACATGGGAGCGCGGGCCTTCTACGCGGATCGCGGAGCCGTGAAGCTCGTGGGACCGTGGCTCGTGTGGGAAGACCTCGCGACCGAATAGGGAGGCGAAGATCAGCGACGATAGGAAGGCCTACAGCGAACAGGAGTTCGCGCTCATTCTCAGGAAGGCGTCCGAACTGGGCGGGACGTCCTCCGTCCCGGCCCGTCCGTCGGGCGACTTCTCTCTGGAGGAGATGAAGGCGATCGCCGCGGAAGCCGGTCTCGATCCGGTCCTCGTCGAACGGGCGGCCCGCCTCATGCCGGCGGGCTCGAGCGATTCACGGCTGGAGCGTGTGCTCGGGGGACCCCTGAAGCATCGACTCGATGCCCACTTCGCGACAACGCTCACCGAGGAACGCGCGTCCCATCTGCTCTCGGCTGTCAGGGCAGCCGTTGAGAGACAGGGAGAAGGCGAAGCGAACGCTGCGGGCATGTCCTGGCATTCAGTCGGTGAAGGCAGCCAGATCCTCGCGACCGCCCATACGGAGGGCGCGGGCACCCGCGTTCGGGTTACCGTAGATCGGAGCGGCGCCCTCGTCATCATGGGGGTGTCTACCGTTCTCGGCTCACTGGCCGTCGGCCTCGTGACCGTGATCGGCCTCGAGGCGCTGGAGTTTGGGTCGTTTATCGGAGGCTGGTCGATTCTCGGAGGCGGCGTCGCCGGGGTCCTCGCGATCGGGCGCGCCACGTGGGTCTCGACGACGCGGCGCGTGCGCGAACAGATGAACGTGCTCATGGACACGATCAGCCGATCGCTGGCCGAATCCGGCGGCGAGGCGGACGAGCCCTAGGACTCCGGCTATTTCGGCTCCAGAGACATCACGTGTTCATAGCCGGCGTTCAATAGGACGGCCAATGCATCCAGGTCGTCGAGCATGCGGTCGGGCACGAGCACGTATCCTCTCATCCTCGATCCGTGGGACCTGAACTCCGCCGCGTCGTGCTCCTCGGCAAACGCCTTTCGTTGACTCTCTTCCAGTCGGATCCCGAGCTCGCCATCCTTGTTCAGGAGCGAGAACATGTAACCGTTCGCCGACGTGTACGGCATCGTTTTGCCTTTTCGTTCGAACTGCGGGCACTTCGCCACGAGCGCATCGTAAATGGCCAATCGTTCCGCGTAATGATCCGACGTCATTTGGGAGTTCCTCTGTCTGTCAATGTCTCGCGCCGTTTGAGCCGGTCTGCCTACTATAATGGTACATGAATACGTCACGCATACTTCCAGCACTGGGTGCCGGTTCGCCCGACGTCCGAGCCGGGCTGGCCGCGGTGTGTGTGCTCGCATCCGTGACTGCACCAGCCGCGGCATGCCAGGAAACGGATGACCGTCCGCCGGCCGCAAGCAAGGAAGTCTGGGAACCCGTGCCTCCGGTGGTTACACCCGCGTCCCCGAACGCGCCGGGCGCCCCGCCCTCCGATGCCATCGTTCTGTTCGACGGGACGGATCTCGACGAGTGGGTCAACACCCGCGACGGCTCGCCGGCCGGCTGGCGGGTGGCCGATGGGATCATGACTGTGAACAATGCGACCGGCAGCATCGAAACGCGTCGCCGCTTCGGCAGCTACCAGTTGCACATTGAGTGGCGCGCTCCGGCGAAGGTCACTGGAAGCGGCCAGGCACGGGGAAACAGTGGCGTGTTCCTCGCCTCGCCGGGTCCGGGGAATCGAGGATACGAGTTGCAGATTCTCGACTCGCACGAGAACGAGACGTACGTGAACGGGATGGCCGGCAGCATCTACAACCAGTCGATTCCGCTGGTGAATCCGAGCCGGCAACCCGGCGAGTGGCAGACTTACGACGTGGTGTGGACAGCTCCGCGTTTCGCCGCCGATGGCTCGCTTACGGCGCCTGCACGCGTCACCGTGCTTTATAACGGCGTGCTCGTTCAACAGGACTTCGAGATCGCCGGGGAGACGGCACCCGACGGCCCGCCGCCGTACTTCGCGCATGGCGCCACGCAGATCAAGCTACAAGCTCACGGTGCGTTGGTCGCGTTCCGAAACATCTGGGTACGCGAGCTGCCGTGAGTTCGATGGAAAGACCTGTCGGTCGGCTCCCATGGCTTGTGTTCATCGCTCTGGTGTTGCACGTACTCGAGGAGTGGCCGGAATTCCCGGAATGGGCGACACGGCATTTTGGCACCACGTCGCCCCGATTTTACGTCCTTTCGCACATTCCGATCCTCGGACTGGTCGCTTGGGCGGCGTATCGCGCCAGCAAGCCGGGCGCCTCGAGCAGCCTGTGGTTCATTACCGTGATTCTGAGCGCGCTCGGCGGGAATGTGGTGTTTCACGTGGTTTCATCGGTCGAATTCGGCGAACTTTCGCCAGGGCTGTTGACGGCCCTGATCCTGTATGTGCCGCTCGTCGCGGCGTTGCTCCCCAGGTTCGCCGCCATCCTCGGCCGCAGACGATCGGTGACGGCGGTGGCCACCGGTCTGGTCGCTTCCGCGCTGATTACGGCTACACTCGGGTTCGACATGCCCGGGCTTTGAAGCTGTCATTTTTCAAAACGGAGAGGAACTCATGAGCCAGGCAGAACACGACCGACGGGTTGACTACGTGGAGTTCCCGACCACCGACATGAGTGAGACCAAGAGGTTTTACTCCGAGGTGTTTGGCTGGGAGTTCACCGATTATGGACCTGACTACGCGAGCTTCGCCGACGGTCGGCTACAGGGCGGCTTCACAGTGGCGGCCGAGGTGTCCCGCGGCAGTCCGCTGGTCGTGATCTACGCGACCGATCTGGAGGAGGTAGAAGCGCAGGTGTTGGGCAGCGGAGGACAGATCGTGATGGAGATCTTCTCCTTCCCCGGCGGACGACGATTCCACTTCACCGATCCGAGCGGCAATGAGCTCGCGGTCTGGTCTGATCAGTAGCCAATGAGAACTGCATTGTGGATTCTTGGTGCCCTGGTCGCAGCGATCGCGCTGGACCGATTGCTGTTGTACGTCGAGTCGAGGGGATGGATCAACTATCGTCGGCGTGGGCTGCTGCGCGGCGGAGGAAGCTACCATGCTTTGACCTTGCAGTCGGTGTTCGATCCTGGCGCAGAGCGGCTGCAGAAGGCCAGATACGAAAACGTCGAGGAACGCGATGACTCGGGGGATCCGCCGTGGCTCCACGAAGACGATTAGTTCTCGCTCTAGGGCGCCTTTGGTCGGTTTTGCGGCGAAGACCACGCCATCCCGGAGAGACGGTGGTACTCGTTCACGGACTGGGGGGCGCCCCGGCGCAAATGAGCCTGCTCGGAAGGCGGCTGCGTGCCGCGGGGTATCGAGTCGTGAACCCGAAGTTTTCGTCGGCGCAGCCGCTCGAGTCGATCGTGGAGCACCTGGCCGGCGTCGTTAGCACGTGCCGAGAGAAGGGAGCGCACACGGTGCACTTCGTCACGCACTCTCTCGGAGGTCTCGTCGTTCGGGCCTATCTCGCCGAAGCATCACAACCGTACGACGGCCGGGTAGTCATGCTCAGCCCGCCGAATCAGGGGTCCGAGATCGTCGATGCGTTTCAGCGGTCACCCCTTCTGACCTCGATCCTGGGTCCTGTCGGCGCACAGCTGGGAACGACTCCGGGGAGTATTCCGAGCTCCCTCGGTCCGGCGAACTTCGAGGTGGGAATCATCGCGGGGGACAAGAGCATCAATCCAATCGGATCCTGGTTAATCCCGGGGCCCAGCGACGGCACGGTTTCCGTGGAGCGCACGCGGCTGGAGGGCGCGGCCGCATTCAAGGTCGTTCCGGGGACCCATACCTTCCTGATGAATCGAGCGGATGTGGCAAAGGACGTGATTCGTTTCCTTTCGGAGGGCACGTTCGCTGCCTCGTAAGGCGCTCAAATCAGAATTGTGGGAGCGGACTCAGCCGACGGCAGAACCTGCTATAGCACTCCAAACTCCAGCAGTGTGAGGACCACCAGTCCCAGGATCGCCGACAGGTAGACGGCGTTGAGCGCGATCGCGACGGGATTGCCGAAGTTGAACGTGTAACCCAGGCCGAAGCGACTCTCTACCATCAACGACGAGTCGGTCCTGTCGACGTACATCACGCCGAGAATCCAACGCGCGTTGTCAGCGAGAGCTCCGGTAAGGGGAGCCTCCGCCGAGCCGATTTCGAGCCGGGAGCCTCCCTGTCCGAACCGCTTCATGAGTCGGAACAGACTGAATCCAGCATAGAGAATCATCGCAACGCTGATGCACACGAGTACGATGCCAGAAGACCGTCCTGTCTCTCCCCGCGCGACGCTGATCATGGCGAGCGAGGTCACGGTAAGGAGCAGGCAGACGAACAGGGCGAATCCGCTCCACAGGTGAGAATAGGCCCTACGAAAGGCGACCTGGGCCTCAGCCGAACGCCCGCCCGAACCTCCTCGCAGCGACCGCTTCGCCCTGGCGATGAGCAGGGCCATCAGAGCGAAGAACGGACTCAATACGAGATTGAAGGTTGGCACCAGCAGGACCGTGATGATCGACTTGTCCGCGACCTCATCCCCAAGGCCAACCAGGTTGGCGAGAGTGGGAATGCGGTCTGGCAGCGCCTCGAAACTCAGGGTTGCGTGCGCCGCCGATCCCAGCGCCACAAGAAGGCAGACGACGAGCGCGACTGCGGCGAAGTGATCCCCGGGGGACTCGTCCACCTCGAGGGAGGCACTGGCCTGCTTTGCCTGCCGGGCGACAGTGGGCGGGACCTGCCTTCGGGCCTTTCTGTACGTCCACACGTAGAGGGCCGGGCTGAGGAGCAGCAGCACCGCCGTGCCCGTCAGGTTCCCGCGGATGGGCTGGCCGGAGAGACTGATCCCCCATCCGATCAGCAGCGACACACCCATCACCACGGCGCACCCGATATCCCAGCTTCGCATGAGCTTGCCCGCTGACGCCCCCTCCGAGTGCCGTTCACCGAGGTAGGTTCCGAACATCAGTCCCTTGCGGCTGATGCGCGGGTACGCCAGCAGGATCGCGCCGACCAGGAAGACACGAAATGTGAAGAATCCATTGATTACAGCCGCCTCACCATCCATCATCGAGCTCCCTTCCGAGCGCCGATCCCGGGTCCGACTTCCGCCGACGCCATGCGCAGCAGCTCGTCACTCGAGACCCCCGCCTGGCGAAGGCGCGCCACGATCACCCGCAGTTCATCCAGCAGCGCGTCGCGGGCGGCATCGTCGACCTCCGCAGCCGGCGCAGCGACCGTGACGCCGGCTCGGTCGCGGATGACTAGAAACCCCTCGGCTTCAAGCAGCCGGTAGGCCCGCGCTATCGTGTTCAGGCTCACACCCAGATCCCTGGCGAGCTGGCGGACCGAGGGGATCGGAGTCCCCGGCCTGAGAGCGCCCGATGCGACGAGCTGTCGCATCTGCCGTGCGACCTGCGCGTACACTGCGTCCCCCAAATCACGGTCGATCGTGATCGTCAACATGGAGATAGTGTATACAATTTTGTATACAGATGTCAAGAGTCTGACTTGCTGGCACTTCGGAGGTCGTAGACGCTCCCCTACCGGCGCATCGAGGGCTATATTGTCGTCAGGTATTTGAGCACTTCTGCTTACCGATACTGGAGCGAGGCTGACGCCTTATGAATCCGCTAGAGACTGCACTCCCCGTCCAGGAAGACCTGAATCCGTTCCACATCGCACAGGAGCAGTTCGAGCATGCAATCCAGTACCTGCCCGAGTATCGGCAGGGCCTGGTGGAGTACCTGGTGCGACCCGAGCGCGTGATCATAACCGAGTTTCCCATAACGACTCATTTTGGAGACGTACGCAACTTCACCGGCTATCGGGTGCTCCATAACCGGGCACGCGGTCCGGGCAAGGGTGGCATTCGCTATCACCCGGGTGTGACCGCCGACGAAGTTCGCGCGCTCGCCGCATGGATGACGTGGAAGTGCGCCGTCATGAACGTCCCGTTCGGCGGTGCCAAGGGCGGAGTGGTCTGCAATCCCAAGGATCTGACGAAGGACGACCTCCGGATGATCACGCGCCGGTACATCGCAGAACTCGGCGATGCCATCGGACCGCACACCGACATCCCTGCTCCTGACGTCAACACGAGCGCGGAGACCATGGCCTGGGTGTTCGACACGTACGCGATGATGCACCCCGGTATGAACAACATGCCCGTCGTGACGGGGAAGCCTGTCGAAATGGGCGGGTCGTACGGGCGTAACGAGGCCACGTCTCGCGGCTGTTTGTTCTGCGTGCAGCACGCTCTATCCCGCGGTCTCGTGGACGGACTGGATTCCGTCGACGGCGCTACGGTCGCGGTGCAGGGATTCGGCAACGCCGGATCGATCGCCGCTCTGCTGTTTGCCGAGCAGGGCGCCACGATCATCGCGGCCAGCGACTCGAGCGGCGCCATCTACAGCGCGAGCGGCTTCGACCCGGCCGCGGCGCTCGCCCGAAAGAAAGAGACCGGCTCGGTGGTCGGCCTCGAGGGCACCGAGGAGATCAGCAACGAACAGTTGCTGGCGCTGGAGTGCGACATCCTCATCCCGGCGGCGCTCGAGAACCAGATCCGGGCCGACAATGCGGACCAGGTGAAGGCTCGTCTGATTGCCGAGGCGGCCAACGGCCCGACGACTCCGGCGGCCGACCGAATCCTGTACGCGAAGGGCATTCCGGTTCTGCCCGACATTCTCGCCAACGCAGGCGGCGTCACTGTCAGCTACTTCGAATGGGTGCAGAACATCGAGAACGAGCAGTGGGACGAAGACGACGTCAACGCCAAACTGCTCACCAAGATGAACAGCGCCTCGGACTCGGTGCTCGACACGCAGGAAGCGATCAACGGATCGTTGTCAGATATCCGGTCCACACGCAGGCGGAACGGGCGTGGCGACGATCCTATCGAAGAGATCGACCTGCGGACCGCAGCCTACATCCTCGCGGTGAAGCGCGTAGCCGACGTGACGATGAAGCGCGGCATCTGGCCGTAGATTGTCGATTCCGTTGAGCAGCGCGACCGAGCAGCGACTCGGTCGCGTGTTCGGCGGAGCCGGGCGTGCAGAGGCGCGGCACCTGCTGATCGAGGACTGTGCCGAGTTGCCCGGCTGGCACTCGAGGTCTCCAGAGGGGCTGGAGCGAATCAGATTCGCAGTCCTGAAGATCAGTGGTGGAACGATCGCAGGGCTGGTGGACGCGATATACCTGGCTCAGACCGACTGGCGGGATGCTCTCGTGGCCGCCGGGTTCGGCCACGACGTCTCGGCCCATGACTCCTGGTGGCCGGGTACACGGGAGTCGCGCGATGCAGAGGGCTGACGGCAACTCCGGTTCCTGGTTGCGGGCAGCGGCGGCCCTGGTGGCAGGACCGGCGCTCGTCATGGCTCACGAGTCGGGCTCACTTCCCTGGCTTCCGTCCGCCACGTTCTGGCCCACGGCACTGATCCTTGTGGTCACGCTCGTGGCGTTGGGATTCGGGATCAGCCGGGCGCGGCGTAGCCCTCGTTGGGTAGGATTCCTGATCATCTTGGTGAACGGACCGATCGTCGGGC
>JARFPW010000257.1 GCA_029288095.1 Gemmatimonadota bacterium | reverse complement strand
CTGATGGACTACATCCGTATCCTGCGCGAGCGCGACGGGCTGAGTGAGCACGAGTCGCTCGTCGTCGGCGGACTCACGAGATTCCGTCCCGTGATTCTGACTGCGATCACGACGATCATGGGTCTCGTGCCGCTGGCGATCGGCCTGAATTTCGATTTTGAAGGCCTGTACGCCCGTCTGTCACCCGACGTCTACTGGGGCGGCGTCCAGGCAGCGTGGTGGGGCCCGATGGCCATCGCCGTGATCGCCGGCCTGGCGTTCGCGACTTTCCTGACCCTCATCCTGGTGCCCGTGATGCACTCGCTGGTTGACGATCTCAACCACTTCGTGCGCCGGCACGTCACGAAGGAAGGAAAGGCCGAAGAAATGGCTGCGCAGGGTGCGGATGAGGATCGACCGGTGCGTACACCGGAACCTGACCCGAGCGACGACAGACTCGTCACGGCTTGACGTTACACCTCCGAACCAGCACGCTTGGCCGGCGTCGGAACTGGGTTCCGGCGCCGGTTTGAGCTTGAGGGCACCCCTCGAACGGAGAGCGCATGGACGGACAGTCACTGTTCACGGACCTGTTCGGCGTAATGGCCGTCATCACGATGGTGCCGGTCTTCTTCCTGTGGCTGGAAAAGAAGACCAAGTGGCGGGTGTTCGACTTCCTGCCGGCCATCATCTGGATCTTCCTGACGCCCATTCTGCTCAGCAACCTGCATACGATTCCGGGGATCGAGTTCTCGATCATTCCACAGTCCAGCGACATCTATCGGACATTCCGAGCGTTCGCCGTGCCGATGTTCATCGTACTGATGCTGCTGGATATCGATATCAAGCAGACGATGCGTGTGGCCTGGCGCGGTGCCGTCGTCCTGGTGATGGGGTCGGTGGGAATCGTCGTCGGCTGCGTCCTCGCCTATGGCATGTTCAAGAGCGGGCTCCCCGAGAACGCGTGGTCCGGCTTCGGCGCGCTTGCCGGGAGCTGGATCGGCGGAACGGGCAACCTGGCGGCAGTCGCTGAGGGCCTGGACACTCCGGAAGAGCTGATCGGGATCGTGGTGGTCGTGGACAATCTCGTGTACCTCGTGTACTTCCCGATCATCCTGACCTGCAAGCGGTGGGCGCCCTGGTTCAATCGGTTTACCGGGGTCACGCAGGAGGAGATCGACGCGCGGTACGCGGTCGGCAACAACGTGGACAAGAAGCGGCATGAGGTGACCTTCCCCGGCCTGTTGACCCTGATAGCGTGGGCGTTCGCCGCCATCCTCGCCGCGAACTGGCTGGCCGGGTACATCCCTGAGGTCGGTAGGGTGCTGACGAAGGGGACCTATACCATCCTCCTGGTGACGACCTTCGGGATAGGATTGTCCGCTACGCCGCTCCGGAACATTCCGGGAACGGAACCGATGGCGATGGCCCTGGTTTACATCTACATGACGATGATCGGAGCAAGTGCGGACTTGGCGGGCATGGCCGGGGCACAATGGTTCATCGCCGCCGGATTCATCGCGATTGCGATTCACCTCCTGGTGACGGTTCTCGGGGCGAAGCTGCTGCGGCTCGACGTGAGCATGGCCGCCGTGGCCAGCGTCTCAGGCGTGGGCGGAGCGGCGAGCGCTCCCGTAGCCGCAGCGTACCACCGGGAGGAGCTCGTTCCGATTTCGATCATGCTGGCGTTGATTGGGTATGCGCTCGGGAACTATCTGGGCGTGGCGACCGCTTATCTGGCGAACATGCTGTAATCGACAGACGGAGATAGATGAATTACCGCAGACTGGTTTTGCTTTTGACCGCCGCGGCCGGGATCGCTGGCGCCGCGGCGCTGGGGTATCGCACCGGACAGCGGCTCGATGCCGCCACCGCTGCCGTGTCGGACGGCGGGGTCCTGCGTCCCGCCGTTTCCGAGTGGCTGGCGATTCCCACGCCGGTGAACGAGGTGTTCGAGACACTCGAAGGCGGATCCAAGCTCCTGGCCGACTACCGGGGTCAGATCGTGGTGCTGAACTTCTGGGGCACGTGGTGCCCACCCTGTCTGCATGAGATTCCGGAGCTCGTGCGGCTCCAGCCCTACCTGGAAGAGATCGGCGGAACGGTGCTCGGTCCTGCCGTCGACTCCGGCTCGCGGGAGGCGATCTCGGAATTCGCCGACGAGATGGCGATCAACTACCCGGTTTTCAGGACCACGACGAACCAGGCCGTCGGCACGTTCGCGGCGGTCGGCTACCCGTATACGCTGCTGATCGATCGGGAAGGCGTGATCCGGAAGACCTACCTGGGGCCGCAGAAGATGCCGAATCTGCTGGCGGACGTTCGGCAGCTGGAGGCAGAGGCCAACTGAGGCTGAGTTCGCCCTAGAGGATCGCCTGTTCGTTACCCACCAGCGCCGTTTCCAGCAACTGTCCGCGGTACAGGCGGGCGTACAATCCCTCTCCGGCCGCGAGTTCGGCATGCGAGCCGGTCTCGGAGATCTCTCCAGCGTCCAGGACCAGCACCCGGTCCGCTCGCTGCACCGTGCGGAGCCGATGCGCGATGATGAGCGTCGTCCGGTCGCGCATCACGGTTTCGAGTGCCTGTTCGACGAGCCGCTCGCTCTCGGAGTCGAGACTGCTCGTCGCTTCGTCCAGGATCAGCACCTCGGGTTGTTTGAGGAAAATCCGGGCAATCGCGATCCGTTGCCGCTGTCCCCCGGAGAGACGAACTCCCCGCTCGCCGACCGTCGTTTCGTAGCCGTCCGGCAGCAACTCGATGAACTCGTGAGCATTGGCATGGTGGGCCGCCTGTTCGATTTCCTCGCGGGTGGCATGCGGTTTCCCGTACCCGATATTCGAGGCGACCGTGTCGGCAAACAGTAGAGGCTCCTGCGGCACGATTCCAACCGCGGTCCGCAGCTCGATGAGCGGGATTCTGCGCAGGTCCGCGCCGCGGAGCGTTATCAGCCCCTGGGTGGGATCCCAGAACCGCGGTACGAGCGAGGAGAGCGTCGTCTTGCCGGCTCCG
>JARFPW010000237.1 GCA_029288095.1 Gemmatimonadota bacterium | reverse complement strand
ATCTCGTGGCGGCCCTCCGGTCGGGATTCGAGACGGAATTCGGCACCCGGATCGAAGCCGGCTCTCTGGACGAGACGGAACGGGAAGATGTCGGTCGTCTGGTCGACGGCTATACGGACCCTGCCTGGACGTGGCGCCGCTAGCGGGTCACAAACCTACTTGATGTAGTCGGTCGGTTCGACGAGCGTCATCGTCGGGTGCGCTTCGATCTGCTCCCGAATAATCGGCAGGTGGCCTCCCCCGATGATCAGCAGGACTTTCTCTCCCGGCTGCCCGACCCTGGCCAGGTTGGCGAAGATCTTGAGGTTCCGCTCGTACCAGCCCGCGATGACCTCGGCACCCACGAACGTGTCACCGCCGCCGATCGCGGCCTGCTCCGCATACGGCGCATGGGCCGGTGCGATGTGTTGCGGGAGGTTCATGAATCTCAAGTTGTACCCGATCGATTCTTCACTCTGCATCCGGTCGAACAGGGCCACGATTTCGCCGATGTATCGGTTGAACCGCTCCATGTACTCCGGTTCGTGCTCGCTGGCGTAGCCCATGAGGGCGTTGAAATCCATCCCCTGGCGGAAATCGACGGGATAGATCCAGTCATGCCCCAACATCTTGCCGAGCCGGAACCCGAGCTGGTGGATCTCGTTCCGTGACAGGTCCAGATCGCCGCTCACGTACCTCTGATAGCGGGCGTTCAGCGTGTCAGGTTCGTCATACGATCGCTCGACGGCTATCCGATCCGGACCGAAACGCGCCAGTTGATCGGCGATAGCCTGAATCTCGGCCTGCCGCTCCGGCTCGAGGACGTCGATCCCCTTGAATTGTGCCAGGTCCGCACCCGGGTTGTGGAAATGAAACACCCCGAGGACCATCACTTCCGTCGGCTCACGACCGTCGGCGAGATCCGGGATGACCTCGTCCTCCTGTGCATGCGCGGGGAGAGCGATGCCGCCCAGGAGCATGGCCGACAGTAGTAACGATCCCAGATGTTTCATCGATGTTCCTTTCCGAGCACCCAGCCCAAACAGTCGTGTCCTCGAATTCTAGTCCAGGCGCGATCTGCCCGCCAAGCGTTCCCTTTCACCACTTCGCGGCCGCGCCTAGCTTCCGATCCGTGAACCAGCTATGCGTTCGAACCCGGTCATCACGGCGCAGCGCAACGCTGCTCGTAGTCTCGACGTTGCTTGTTGCCGCCTGTGGCAGTCCGGCGGATCGACGGGCGTCGGACGTAACCTCTGCCGACTCCGAGCGGCCGCTCATCCTGGGATATGCCTCCGAGTTGCAGGGTCTGAATCCCATCGTCAGCACCGACCAGAACGCCAACGAACTCATCTACTATTTGCTGTTCACGCCTCTCGTTGCGTATGACGGCGATTTCCGCCCCACTCCGTCGCTCGCCGAGAGTTGGGTCCTCACGGATACGTCCGTGACGTTCAGTCTCCGCGACGACCTGACCTGGCACGATGGAGAGCCGGTGACCGCACGCGATGTGGCGTTCACGTTCCGTCGCGCGAAGGACCCCGAGGCCGCTTCGCCCCTGGCGGCGGCATACCTGGCGAACGTCGCGGATGTCGAGGTGCTGGGAGACTACGAAGTGCTCTTCCGGTTCTCGGCCCCTCATTCCGAACCGCTCGAGGACTTCTTCTGGCCGCCGGCACCTGCGCACCTGCTGGAGGACATCGCTCCTGCGGAGTTACTCCGGGCGCCCTTCAACCGCGCCCCGATCGGCAACGGGCCGTATCGGTTCGTTCGATGGGACGTGAACCAGCAACTCGTGTTCGAGGCGAATCCCGCCTACCCGTCCGGCCTTGGTGGCCCGCCGGGTATCGCGAACGTGGTGTACCGGATCATCCCGGACCAGACGACCATGCTCGCGGAGTTGATGAGCGGAGGCATCCAACTGGACGGCCCGCTCGCGCCATCCGATGCGGCTCGCGTGGACGAAGCCGAGGACTTGCAGTTGTTGAGTTTTCCGTGGCGCCAATTCGCGTATGTCGGCTGGAACACGCGTCGTCCGCTGTTCGGCGACCCGGGCGTCAGGCGTGCGCTCACCATGGCTATCGATCGGGACGGTCTGGTTCAGACGGTGCTGGAGGGACACGGGACGAGGGCCTTCGGGCCGATCCCGCCCTGGCACCGGTACGCGCCCGATATGTCGCCACTCCCGCGGGACCTAGACCGGGCGCGCGAGCTACTGGATGCGGCCGGCTGGCGCGATACGGACGGAGACGGAACCAGGGAACGGGACGGCGTGCGCTTCAGCTTCGAGCTCCTCGCCAATCAGCGGAACCCGATCTACGGCGACATCGCACAGATAATCCAGGCGGACCTTCGGGCGATCGGCGTGGAAGTGCGTCCCCGACTTCTGGAATGGCAAACGGTCTTGAGCATGCACCGGAGCCGCGACTTCGACGCCGTCCTGACGAACTGGGTGCTCGACAATTTCCGCGTTGATCCGCGAGCCCTGTTTCACAGTTCCCAGGTTGCGATAGCGAACAGCGCCAACCGCAGTTCCTATTCCAATCCGGTGACGGACAGCCTGATGGACCTTGGTGCCCGCACGATGAACGATGACGTGGCACGCGACATCTGGGCCGAGTTCAGCCGCGTACTCCAGGCGGATCAGCCCGTGACGTTCCTGTTTTGGCAGGACGAACTGGCCGGCCTCGGTCCGGGTCTGTCCGGAGTCGCGATGGACGCCCGTGGAGAACTTGCAACGTTGCCGCGCTGGCGATGGGCCGCGGCCGCGCCCCCCGACCAGGAGTCACCCCCATGAGACTGACGGTTCACCGCAGGCACCTGAGGTACTTGACGCTCACTGTGGCCTCCCTGGTCATGGCATGCGGTGGCGATTCCTCCTCTCAACGGGGCGCCTCCGCGTCGCCCCGACCGGATTTTCCAGAGGCTGAGAGATCCGGAGGAACGGTCGTGGTCGCCGGTCGGAATGACGTCACGTCGGCGAACGCGCTCGTATCGCTCGACACCGAGAGTCTCCAGCACCAGATACATGTCTTGTTCGTTACGCTCGTGCGCGCGGACGAGGACTTCTCACCGCTGCCGTACCTTGCCCGTGAATGGACATTCAGCCCCGACGGGAACTCGGTCACGTTCTCCCTGCGGGAAGATCTTGCGTGGCACGACGGTGAGCCCGTCACGGCCCGTGACGTTGCGTTTACTTTCGGGCGCGTCCGGGATCCGGAGACCAACTATCCGAACCCGGCGTACTTCGATGCCTGGGAGGCCGTCGAAATCGTCGATGAATACACCGTCAGGTTCACCGTGCGGCCGACCGCCTATCCGCTGTACGGGTGGACCAGGCTCGCGATCATGCCGGAGCACATCCTGGGGGACGTGCCGCCCGCGGAACTGGGAACCCACCCGTTTGGCACCACCGAGCCCGTCGGCAGCGGGCCCTTCCGGTTCGTCGAGCGCGTCCCGGGTGACAGATGGGTGTTCGAGGCGAATCCAGACTTTCCGGAAGAGCTGGGCGGACGGCCCTACGTCGACCGCTATGTATACCGGGCGATTCCCGAAGACGCCGCCCTGACCGCGGCGCTGCGCACCGGGGAAGTCGATGTCGTCCTTCAGCCGGCACCGGCCGAACTTCCGCGCCTGGCCGCCGATACGGCTCTGACGCTAATTGAATACGGGGCTCCGGAGTACGACTTCATCGCATGGAATTCGCGCAGGCCGATGTTTTCCGACGCTTCCGTCCGGCGAGCGTTGACGATGGCGATCGATCGAGGGGCCCTGGTGAGTGCCTTGCTCGAGGGTCACGGGGATGTGGCCGTAGGGCCGGTCGGCCCGTGGCACTGGGCCTACGACGCATCCGACGAACCCATACCGTTTGCGCCCGACTCGGCGCGTTCGGCGCTGGCCGCTGCCGGATGGGGCGACGCGGACGGCGATGGGATCCTGGATCGGGACGGACAGAGGTTCGCGTTCGAACTGTTCGCAGCGCCGAGAGAGAAGTGGCAGGACATCGCCGCGGCCGTGCAGGCGAACCTTCAGGACGTCGGCATCGAAATGTCCATCCAGGTTCGGGAGCCTGCCGCGATCGCCCCGTTGGTGTTCAGCCCGGACCGCCGGTTCGACGCGCTCCTTCTCGGCTGGTCTCGCGACGTGCCGCTCGACGATCGCGAACTGTGGGCGTGTGACCGGATCGAGCAACCCTTCCAGTTCACGAGCTACTGTGACGCTGAGCTCGATGCGGTGCTCGATTCGATGCAGGTGGTGGCGGACCGCGAAGTGTTGGACGCGCTGGTCGATCGCTACAACGACATCATGGCCGAGGATCAGCCCTACACGTTCCTCTACTACGCCGATCATGTAGTGGTTGCCCGGGTCGAACTTCGAGGCGCAACGATGGATTCGCGCGGAGACTGGGTATCGATAACAGATTGGTGGCTCGAGCCGGCCGCGCGCACCAGGCGGCCATAGTCCGCCGCGCCCGCTGGTGAGTCTGTCGATGCTGCGTTTCGCGGGCCGGCGCCTGTTGCAGGCGATCCCCCTCCTGCTCGGGATCGTCACGTTGACCTTCGTAGTCCTCCATCTCGCCCCGGGCGATCCGACGGCGATCTATTTCAACCCGAACATCCCGCCCGAGGTGTTGGATCGCATGCGGGCGTCCATGGGACTCGACCGGCCGCTGCATGTTCAGTACCTGAGCTGGGTGCGGGCATTCTTCACAGGTGATTTCGGCTACAGCTACACCGGGTTCCGGCCCGTCGCGGAGGTCCTGGGCGACGCCCTGCCGAACACCCTGCTCCTGGGCGGCGTGTCGCTGGTCGTGATCTTCGTCGTCGGCTGTTTCGTGGGAACTGTCCAGGCCGTCCGGCAGTACGGCGTCTCCGACACGATCCTCACCGTCAGTTCGCTGGCGATCTACTCGATGCCGGGATTCTGGCTCGGACTCATGCTGGTGCTGATGGTGTCCTCGAGCTGGTGGCCTGATCTGCTGTGGCTCCCGGTGTCCGGAATGAAGTCAGTGGATCACGAGTTCCTGTCACCCCTCGGCCGGCTGGCGGATATCTCGCGTCACCTCTTCCTGCCCGTGATCGCGCTCGGACTCGCGTCGGCCGCCGGCATCGCGCGCTACATGCGAGGCGAGATGCTCGAGGTCATACAGCAGGACTACGTTCGCACGGCTCGAGCCAAGGGCCTCCGCGAATCCCGCGTGCTCATCAAACACGCCCTGCGCAACGCGCTGATCCCGATCATCAGCCTGCTGGGCCTGTTCCTGCCTCTGCTGATCGGCGGTTCCGTCGTAATCGAGGTCGTGTTCTCGTGGCCGGGTATGGGACGGACGATGTTCGACGCTATCCTCGCGCGCGACTACCCGGTCGTCATGGCGAGCACCTTCCTGTTCGGGGTTCTGGTCGTCGTCGGAAACCTGCTGGCCGACCTCCTGTACGCGGCCGTCGATCCGCGCATCCGCTATGACTGACCGGTCCGTAGCGTCTCCGGGCGCGATCGCGCGGCGCCGATTCCGTCGCCATCGGCAGGCGATGGTCGGGCTCGTTCTGCTTGTGGTGCTCGCCCTGCTTGCCCTGATCGCCCCATGGATCGCCCCGTTCGATCCGACGGAAACGGACCTCGTCGGCCGACGATTGCTGGGCCCGTCGATCGCGCACTGGATGGGGACGGATGACCTGGGACGGGATCTGTGGAGCCGGGTGCTGTTCGGCGCGCGGATCTCGCTGCTTATCGGCTTCTTCTCCGTGGTGATCGCCGTCACCCTGGGAACCGCCGTGGGAGCGGTAGCCGGGTACGCCGGTGGATGGGTCGATGCCGTGCTGATGCGTATCGTCGACCTGTTCCTCAGCATCCCGCGTCTGATCCTGCTGCTGACGGTGGTCGCCGTGTTTCAGAATACGACGATCGGCCTGATCATCCTGGTGCTCGGGTTCACCGGGTGGATGGGCGTCTCGAGGCTGGTACGAGGTCAGGTGCTGGCCGTGCGGGAGCGGGAATACGTGCTGGCGGCCAGGGCACTCGGCTATCGGCCGCTCCGGATCCTGACGCGCCACATCCTGCCGAATGTCATGACTCCCGTGATCGTGGCTGCTACCCTCGGGATCGGAAACGCGATCCTGGCTGAAGCGGCCCTGAGCTACCTGGGGTTCGGTGTCCAACCGCCCACGCCATCGTGGGGCACGATCATCCAATCGGGTGGCGATCGCATGATGGACGCGTGGTGGATCACAGCGTTTCCCGGCATAGCGATCGTCCTCACCGTGATGGCGTTCAACCTCGTCGGCGACGGACTCCGCGATGCCTTCGATCCGAGACACGCGGAATGAGCACCCCGTTGCTGGACGTCGCGGATCTCAGCACGGATTTCGACACCGAACAGGGCACGGCACACGCCGTTCGGGGCGTGTCGTTCTCACTGAACCCCGGGGAGACGCTGGGTCTCGTGGGTGAGTCCGGATGCGGGAAGTCGGTCACCGCCCTGTCGATCCTCGGCCTGCTTCCGGCGAAGCGAGCCCGGACGCTCGAGGGTTCCAGCGTCCGCTTCCGGGGTGAGGAGCTGCTGTCCGCCACGTCGTCCAGACTGCGCGAGGTGCGTGGGAACGGAATCGGGATGGTGTTTCAGGAACCGATGACGAGCCTCAACCCGGTTCTGCGGGTCGGCGAGCAGATCGCCGAGACGATCAGGGAGCACGAAGGCGGCCGGAACGATGCCATTCGCGGCCGGGTGATCGACCTGCTGGCACGGGTCGGCATTCCCGATCCCGACATCAGGTGCAACGCGTATCCACACCAGCTTTCAGGCGGCATGCGTCAACGTGTCATGTTGGCCATCGCTCTGGCCTGCGGACCCGACCTGCTGATTGCCGACGAGCCCACGACCGCACTCGACGTGACAATTCAGGCCCAGATCCTGGATCTACTCGACGGGCTGCGTCGCGAATTGGGAATGGCCCTGCTGCTGATCAGCCACGATCTCGGAGTCGTGGCGAGAGTCGCGGATCGCGTGGCCGTCATGTACGCCGGACGCATCGTCGAGCGGGGGCGCATCCCGGAGTTGTTCGAGAAGGCGGGGCATCCGTACACCCGGGGACTGCTGCGCGCGATACCCCGGCTGGACGCCCGGCCGGGTCCACTGGCGGCCATACCGGGCCAGGTGCCGGACCCGCACGACGACGAAATAGGCTGTCCGTTCGCGCCGCGGTGTACGGAAGTGATGACGCGATGCCAAACGGAACTTCCCCCGGAATTCTCCTCCGGGGGCGGCACGAGTCGCTGCTGGCTGGCCGAACCCGCCGACTAGTCCCCGACGGGAGCTTCCTTCCGCATCTCTCCGAACTGCTTCCTGAACTTCGCGACCTTCGGGTCGATGACCATCCGGCAGAAGCTGGCGTTCGGATTTCGTGCGTAATACTCCTGGTGCTCTACCTCCGCCTTGTAGAAGACCTCGAGCGGCACGACCTCGGTGACGACGGGGTCGTCCCACTTACCGGAGCCATCCAGCGCGGCGATCGCCTCCTCCGCCGCACAGGCCTGGTCAGCATCGTGGGCAAGCACGATCGACCGATACTGGGGTCCGACGTCCGCTCCCTGCCGATTCGGGGTCGTCGGATCATGAATGGCGAAGAACACGTCCAGCAGGTCCCGGTAGCCGATCGTCGCGGGATCGAAGGTAATCTGCACGACCTCCGCGTGGCCGGTATCGGCCCCGCACACCTGCTGGTACGTCGGGTTCTCGAGGTGTCCTCCGGCATAGCCGACCAGCACCTCGCTCACGCCCACGAGATCCCGGAAGATCGGTTCCAGGCACCAGAAACAGCCGCCGCCAAATGTTGCGAATTGAGTCATGCGAAACTCTCCTGTCGCTCCGGGTATCAACACTAAGACAAGTATGAATGGCGCTCCGAAACCGCTAGATTCATACTAACCTCCCGCATGCGGCTGTACCGATAGGAGGTTGCCCGATGCTTACCATCGAGAAGATCCTCTGCCCGACGGATCTGTCCGATTCGTCGCTCCGGGCGATCCCGTTCGCCACCCAGATGGCGAAACTGCACGGAGCGGACCTGCACCTGTTCCATATCTACCTGCTGCACTCCCTGGCGGCGATCGACAGCGACAAGCCGTATCCAGGAGAGGAGGAGGCGCGACAGACGCTGGAAGACTCTGCCGCGGGTGTGCCCTGGAACAGCGTGGTTCATAGTGTCGGCCGCGCCGTTCACGCAGCGCCGGCCATCCTCGAGTACGCCGAAACCAACGACGTCGATCTGATCGTCATGGGTTCACACGGTCGCCGGGGCTTCCGTCGCCTCCTGCTGGGGAGTGTTACGGAGGAGGTCGTGCGCCTGGCGAAGTGCCCGGTACTGGTCGTTCGGGACAAGCCCGACGTGTTCGTTCCGACAGAAATCGACCGAGTCCTGGTTCCGATCGATTTCAGCGACCGATCACGTGTCGCCGCGACATACGGGCGCGAACTGGCCTCGGTGTGGAACGCGGAGTTGGAACTCATCCACGTGGTGGAACCGCCCGTGTATTCCGAAATGTCGTTCCCGGTCCTGACCAGGAACAAGGAGGCCCGGGAGTTTGCCGAGGACCACCTCGCACGCATTGCCGAGAAGCTCGGACCCGGTCTCTCACTGTCGGTGAAGGCCATGTCGGGGAATGCGGCCGATGTCGTGATCGATGAAGCGGCCCGAACGCAAAAGACACTCGTAGTGATACCCAGCCACGGGCACAGCGGTATCGAGCGACTCCTCCTGGGAAGCGTGACCGAGCGCGTACTGCGCCGCGCGCCCTGTCCCATATTGGTCCTGAGGGCCGACGGAAAAGACCTGCGACCGCCGAGTTCGCGCGAGGGCGCGGAGCCGTTCACCGAGAACCCGACCGTGGAAGTCTGACGTGTACGATCAGTTCATCGTTCCGGTGGATATGTCGGACCGAAACTCCTCGGCGATCGATACGGCGTGGGAACTGGCTCGCCTCACCGGCGGACGCGTCACGCTGTTGCACGTCGTCGAGACGCTCGATCTTCCGTATGACGAGGTCGCCGATTTTTACGCACGACTCGAAGCGGCGGCGGCCGAGAAACTCGAGAAGGTGCTCGAGCGGATTCAGGATGCGGACGTGGAATTCGAGCGGCGGATCGTATTCGGTGACCCCGCGGCGGAGATCGTAGAGTTCGCAGAGCAATCACCGAATTCCCTGATCGTCCTGAGGTCACACCGGGTCGACCCCTCTGCCCCCACGCACGGGTGGGCGACGCTGAGCTACAAGCTGGCGATCCTGGCGACGTCGCCCATCCTGCTGGTCAAAGGTGGTGCTCCCGAGTAAGCCGGACTGTCAACGTGCGCGGGGCGATGTTATTTCCTAGCGCATGGTGCCTTCCGACCTGGAGCCGATAACAGCCGCCGATGGCGCAGTGCATGTCCTCGATCAGACTCGTCTGCCCCACGAAGTGGTGCGTCTACCACTCGAGTCTCTAGCCGATGCCGCAGAAGCGATTCGCGCGATGCGAGTGCGGGGAGCGCCCCTGATCGGTGTCACGGCCGCCTTCGGAATGGTGCTCGCCATGCGGTCGGATCCGTCGGACGAGAGCCTGGCTCTGGCGACCACCACCCTGCTCGAGACACGTCCAACGGGCGTGAACCTGCGGCGTGTCGTAGTAGGCCTGAACGAAGTGCTTTCACATGCCGCGCCGGCGGACCGTGCCGCCAAGGCTCTTGTAGAAGCCGATCGTCTGCGCGACGAGGACATCTCGATGAACCGGTCGATCGGCGATCACGGCCTGCCGCTTCTTCGGCGAATCGCGAGTCGCAAGCCAGGTCCGGTGCAGGTGCTCACGCACTGTAACGCCGGAATTCTCGCCACAGCCGGCTACGGCACGGCCACCGCGCCGATGTATCGAGCCCACGAGGAAGGACTTCCCCTTCACGTCTGGGTCGACGAAACACGCCCGCGGAACCAGGGTGCCTCGCTGACCGCCTGGGAACTGGGCCGGGCCGGCATCCCGCACACGGTCATCGTAGACAACGCCGGGGGCCACTTGATGCAACGAGGTCTGGTCGATCTGTGCATCGTGGGCACGGACCGAACCCTCCTCTCGGGCGACGTGTGCAACAAGATCGGCACTTATCTCAAGGCGCTCGCCGCCTATGACAACGGGGTCCCGTTCTACGCGGCGGTGCCCGGGTTGTCGATCGACTGGGAAGCCACGGATCCGGAGTCCGTGCCGATCGAGGAGCGTGACGGCAGCGAAGTGGCGGAGCTGGGAGGTGTGCGGCTCGTGCCCGACGGGACGCCTACGGCGAACTACGGGTTCGATGTCACCCCGGCCCGCCTCGTCACCGGCTTGATCACCGAACGCGGTGTCTGCGAGGCATCGGAAGACGGTCTTCGCGGGCTCTACCCCGAGGTCGAGTCTTGATCAACTACGCCCAGCGTACCGAGATGCTGGCGGCGGCTCGTCAGCTCGAAGAGCGCGGACTCACGCAGGGGACTTCCGGGAACGTCTCCGTCAGGTTCTCCGAGGGCATGTTGATCACGCCGTCGGCGATGCCCTACGCCAAGATGGAGCCGCTGGACCTGATCACGATGAACCTGGAAGGAAAGGTCCGCGGGGTGCCCCGGGGCCGGCTACCGTCGACCGAATGGCAGATGCATGCAGGAATCTTTGCCCACGGACCGGATATCGGTGCGATCATCCATGCGCACCCGCCGTGGGCGACGGCCCTGTCATGCCTGCGCAGAGACATACCACCGTTTCACTACATGGTAGCGGCAGCGGGCGGAACGGTAATCCGCTGCTCCGACTACGCGACGTTCGGGACGCACGACCTGGCCTCAGCCGCCCTGCGGGCCCTGGGTGATCGCAGGGCGTGCCTGCTGGCGAATCACGGGATCATCGCGTGCGGCGCGTCGCTCGAAGCGGCACTCGGCCTGGCGATAGAAGTCGAGGCTCTGGCCGGCCAATACATGCGCGCCCTATCGGTCGGAGAACCTGCCCTGCTCACGGACGCTCAGATGGCCCGGGTGCTGGAGGAGTTCAAGACGTACGGGCGCTGAAGTCACTGTCAGCCGGCCTTCTCCGCCGTCTGCTCCGCCTCGGCCTGCAGGGCCCGCCAGACCCGGTCCGGCGTGAACGGAAGACGGTCGATCCGCACCCCGACGGCATCGTAGATCGCGTTGGCGATCGCGGGCAGCGACGGATGGAGAGGACCCTCGCCGGCTTCCTTCGCACCGTACGGACCCTCCGGGTCGTTGGCTTCGACGATCAGGGGGATAAACTCGGGGCAGTCGAGCGAAGTCGGGATGCGGTAGTCCAGCAGCGAGGGCGCGTCGTGGAGACCGCCCTCGGGTGAGCCACGCTTGACGCGCTGGTGCTCCATCAGCGCCTCGGCGAAGCCCATATACGCCGAGCCCTCCATCTGACCTTCCACGAGCATCGGGTTGAGAGCCCGCCCGCAGTCGTGTGCGACCCAGATCTTCTTTACGTCCACGAATCCGGTGTCTTCGTCGACTTCCACCTCGGCCACGTGCGCGGTGAAGCTGTACGCCGGCGATGCGCCGATCGTCCCGCCCCGGTACTCGCCGTGGACACCCTCCTTGGGCGTGTTGTAGTGACCCACCGCACCGAGCGTCCCGTGCGCGACTTCGGCAAGCATGAACGCCTGCGCGATCGGCATTTTCTCCCCGCCAGCCAGCGCCCACCCGTCCGCGAGTCGCACCTCACCGGGCTCGCAAGCGAGTTCGGCGGCGACGGCCGACTCGACCTTCGCTCGCAATTCGCGGCAGGCCATCATCACCGCGTTGCCCACCATCAGGGTCTCACGCGATGAATAGGCGCCCAGGTCGACCGGTGTAAGGTCTGTGTCCGCGCTGAATACACGCACGTACTCGACGGGAACGCCCAATTCCTCGCACGCGATGTAAGCCATCGTGGAGTCTGACCCCTGCCCGATCTCGGACGCGCCATGCAGCACGTTCACCCGTCCCGACCGCTCGATCTGTACCTGGGCCGACGCCTGCGGCATGTCGTTCGGATAGATCGGATAATTGGTGCCGGAGATGTAGCAGGATCCGGCGATTCCGAGTCCCCGGCCGCGCTCCATCTTCCCGTACCGATCCTTCCAGTCGCTCGCCTCCTCGACCTTGTCCAGGCACTCGAGGAATCCATTCGACTGCACGCGAAATTCGTTCACCGTGCGTCCGACGCCCATGAAGTTTCGCCGGCGAAGCTCTATGGGGTCGATACCCAGCTTGGCCGCGAGCTTGTCGAGCGAAACCTCGAATCCGAACCGTGGCTGAACGGACCCATGGCCCCTCTTGGGGCCGCATGGAGGCTTGTTCGTGTATACGCGCGTGGCGTCGAACCTGTAGGTCTCGACGTCATACGGTGCCATGAGGAGTTGCCCGCTGTAGTAGGCCGTAACCAGCCCGAACGAAGCGTAGGCGCCGCCATCGAGCAGCAGTTTCCCATCGACCGCTCGGATCCGTCCATCCTTCGTGGCGCCTACCTGGTACGACATGTCCATCGGATGCCGACCGCGATGCGAGTAGAACAACTCCTCCCGCGTATAGAGAATCTTGACCGGCCGTCCCGTGCGGATGGCCAGGAGGGCTACCGCGAATTCGAGGTCGAACGGCTCCGACTTCCCGCCGAACGCGCCGCCGACAGCCGGCTGTACAACCCGGATTTCCGCCACGTCCAGGTCGAGAACACGCGCCAGCTCCCGGTGCAGGTAGTGCGGGACCTGAGTCGAGGACCACACCTCGAGCAAACCGTTCACGTTCCGGCGCGCGACCGCGCAGTGGGGTTCGATCGGCGTGTGCGTGGTTCCATGGAAGTAGTAGTCGCCTTCCACCGTCACGTCTGATCCGGCCATCGCTTCGTCTACCTCGCCGAACTCGAGGTGGACGTGTTTCGTAATGTTTCCGTTCCGGCCTTCCTTCTTCGCTTCATGAATCGGATGATCCGATGGCTGAAGCGCTTCCTCCGGCTCGAGCACTGCCGGCAGAATTTCGTAGTCGACGCGAATTCGGGTCAGCGCCTCGTTCGCCGTGTCTTCGTCCACCGCTGCCACGGCGGCCACCGCGTCACCGACGAACCGGACCTTGTCGAGCGCCAGAGCGTGTTCGTCGCGTGTCCAGGGGATGATCCCATACGCCAGCGGCATATCCCGCCCGGTGATTACGCCGTATACGCCTTCGAGTGCTTCGGCGCCGCTCGTGTCCACCGACAGAATTCGCGCATGTGGGTGGGGACTACGCAGGATCTTCCCGTGCAGCATGCCGGGAAGAACTATGTCGTCGGTGTAGATCTCCGATCCCGTCGACTTGCGATGACCATCAACCCGGCGGCTTCTGCGGCCGAGCCGGGACAGATCGTCAGGGCCCAGCGCACCCGCGACAGCGGGATCCGGCGCGTCGGCTGCCTGCTTCTTAAGAAGTTCTTCGGGATGCATGGGTTCATACTTTGTGTTACGACCCCACCACCGCAATATTCCTCGGCTGTCAGTAGAAGGACCCAGGGACCGACCGCAGAGGGAGCAAATGAAACCGCAGACCATCCTAGTAGCGCTGACCGGCCTCGCCTTCGTGGCGGCTCCGTTGTCCGCGCAGTCCAGCGCAGATTCCGACCAGGCGTTCGTCGCCGGGTTCGGGGGCACCGTAGCCATCAGCGGGGACGAAGTGTTCGTCGGTGAATCAGGAAACGTGTTTCGCCCGGGCATGATCTATGTGTACCAGCGCGACGCATCCGGCGAGTGGGCTGAGACCGGCGTGCTGATGGACCAGGGCGACAATGCGGCGGATCGGTTCAGCGGCAGTCTGATCGTTGACGGCCGCACGATGCTTGCCTCGGTGAACCCGCGGAACGACGACCCCGCCGGGGTCGTCTCGTTCTGGAGGGACGACGACGGAAACTGGACGCATGCCGGACGTCTTCCGCACGAGACCGCGGATGGTGAAGGGTTCGGCGCGGCTCTCGCGCTGTCGGGCAACACGGCATTCGTGGGTGCTCCGGGTGGCGACGACGTGGCTGGAGTGGTCTACGTGTATACGTGGACCGACAGCGGCTGGGCCGAGACAACGGTTCTCGAGATCGAAGACAGCGCCGGCACCGGGTTCGGTGGTGCGCTGGCGGCCTCAGAAAGTGGCGTGCTTGTTGGTGCTCCCGGAGGTGGTGAGACCGCCGGTGCGGTATTCCACTTCCAGCAGACGGAGGACGGCTGGACGAATGCAGGCCAGCTGCCCGTCAACGTCGTCGGCGATAATGCCGGCGCCGGCTCGGCGCTCGCGATGAGCGGCGGCATGGCGTTCGTAGGCGTCCCGCGATTCGCGGGCGGCAACGGCGCGGTTCTCGTCTATGAAGTCGACGACGAGGACGGCGGCTGGAATCAACAGACGGCGCTTCTCCCGTACCAGGGTGCGACGAACCTCGCTGGTCGGCGCGCCCGCTTCGGTCCGCGATTCGGTTCATCGATCGCCACGGATGGCGAGACCGTCTGGGTCGGGACGCCCGGCCGCAGCACCGTCTATACGTTCCATCGCGGCGAGAGTGGCTGGACGGCCGGCACCATCAACCCCGAAGACGCGGCCAACTCGCGCGGATTCGGCGGAGCGCTGGCCATGGTTGGGGACGTTGGTGTGATCGGCGCGTCTGGAGCCGGCCGCGGTCTGGGTGAGGCTACCATCTTCGAGCATACCGACGGCGGCTGGATGGCCGTGGCGACGGTCTCCTCGGAGCCTGAGAGCCTCGATCCGATCGTTGGTGCTGATGTACGCTGCGAAGACGGCGGTGCCGACATGTGGGGCTGCGACAGCGTTGATCTCGTGTCCTTCCTCCCGGTCAGCCAGATCGGCGGCGCGCCGGGCATCGGGCTCAACGACATGTGGGGCTGGTACGACGAAGAGACGGGCAAGGAGTATGCGCTCGTCGGCCGCAATGACGGCACCTCGTTCATCGATGTCACGGATCCATCCAACCCTATCTATCTCGGGGATCTGCCTAAAACCGAGGAGGCACGCATCAGCGTGTGGCGCGACATCAAGGTGTACGCAGACCACGCGTACATCGTCGCGGACGGAGCCGGCGAACATGGAATGCAGGTATTCGACCTGACCCGCCTGCGCGGCTTGACGGAAGCACAGATGTTCGAGCCCGATTTCCTGTATACGGGCATCGCGAGTTCGCACAACATCGTGATGAACGAGGAGACGGGATTCGCTTACGCGGTCGGCGCCAGCGGTGGTGGCGAGACATGTGGCGGAGGCCTGCACATGATCGACGTCCGCAGTCCGAAGGAACCCGAATTCGCCGGCTGTTTCGCGGACGGCGTCACCGGTCGGCGCGGAACCGGCTACAGCCACGATGCACAGTGTGTCTCCTACATCGGGCCGGATCCGGATTACCAGGGTCGTGAGATCTGCATCGGAGCGAACGAGACGGCGTTGAGCTTCTCGGACGTCACCGACAAGGACAACCCGATTTCGATCTCGACGGTCAGCTATCCGAACGTGGCGTATGCACACCAGGGATGGTTGTCACCGGACCAGACGTTGTTCTTCGCGAATGACGAGGGCGACGAACCACAGGGTCTCGTCGAGACGACGCGAACGCTGGTGTGGGACGTGAGCGACCTGGACGATCCTGTCCTGCTCTCCGAGTATTTCGCCACGACGACTGAGACGGACCACAATCTCTATATCCTCGACGATCTGATGTACCAGTCGAACTACGGAGCGGGTCTGCGGATCATCGACATCTCTGATCCGGACGACATTCACGAAGTGGGCTTTTTCGATACAGATCCGGACCTCGGTTGTTGCGGCAGCTGGAGCAACTACCCGTACTTCCGCAGTGGCGCCGTGGGCGTTACCGGAGGGCGCGGGGGCTTCTTCATGGTCAAGAAGCACGAGGACATGGTGATGTAGTCGACGTTTCGCTGGACCTGCAGGGAACGAGAGCCCGGTCGAATGGCCGGGCTCTCGTGTTTTTGGATATGTCGTTACTCGAGGGGGCGGATGCTATGCAGAAGGGTCATAGGTCCTCCGGTATCAGATCGATTCAGAAGATCTGTTTACCATGAAGTAGATGCCCGGTACCACGACGAGCGTCAGTACGGTCGAAGCCAGCGAACCTGCAATCAGGCTGACGGCGAGCCCTTCGAAGATGGGATCGAACAGAATGACGATCGCGCCGATCACGACTGTCCCCGCCGTCAGGGCGATGGGCCGGGCGCGCACGGCTCCTGCCTCGATCACCGCCTGGCGCAGGGGAACGCCGGCGGCGCGTCGCGCCTCGAGGTAGTCGATAAGCAAAATCCCGTTTCGCACCATGATACCTGCCAACGCGATCATCCCGATCATCGATGTGGCTGTGAAGAAGGCACCGAATACCATGTGCCCCGGTCCAATTCCGACGAGGGTGAGCGGAATCGCAGCCATCATTACAAGGGGGGTGGTGAAGCTCCCAAACCAGGCCACGAGAAGCGCGTATATGAGCAGCAAGGCTCCGGCGAACGCGATCCCGAGATCCCGGAACACCTCGTAAGTGACCTGCCACTCTCCATCCCACTTGACGATGGGCTGGCCAGTGCTGTCTGGCTGTCGTGTGAACAGCTGGGGGACGCCCGACTCGTCGATCTGTTCCTTGACGTCCAGAATCGCGTACACCGGACTCTCGACCTCTCCGGCAACGTCTGCCGTCACATATACGACGGGTAGACCGTTCTTCCGATTGATCGACTCGGGCACGAGATTTTCCGTGGTCTCAACGAGTTCGTCTACCGGGACCATTTCTCCAGATAGGGAAGCCACGTGCAGCGCCGTGAGGCGGCTGAGGGTCGAGCGATCCTGCTCAGCCAGCCGGACACGAACGGGAACCGGCGACCGCGCATTCGCATCCGCTAAGTGGGTGGCAATGCGTCCCCCCAGGCCGATCCCCAGTGCGTCGATGATTCTGCCCTTGGGGACGCCAGCCAGAGCCGCGCGCTCCTCATCAACTTCAATCTTCAGCTCTTGCTGGGGCGCACCGACGGACCAGTCTACATCCACGATTCCGTCGTACTCCCGGAAGAACTCCAGCACCTGGCCGGCCACCGACCGTCGCGCGTCCGCATCTGGGCCGAACACCTCGGCCACCAGCGTGGAGAGCACGGGGGGACCGGGAGGCACTTCGACCACCTTGACACTCGCTTCCCCGGAAAACTCGGCCACTGCCTGGGCAACCAGGGGTCTGATCTGCTTGGCAATGTCATGACTCTTCGCACCACGGTCCGCCTTGTCCATCAACTCGAGATTGATGTCGGCCACGTTCGGCCCGCGCCGCAGGTAGTAGTGGCGGACCAGCCCGTTGAAGTTCACGGGAGCAGCCACACCGACGTAGACCTGAAGCCTTTCGACCTCCGGAACGCCTGCCAGCACATGGGTCAACTCTGAAGCGAGGGCGGCGGACGCCTCGAGTGACGTTCCCTCTGGGAGATCAGCTACCAGTTGAATCTCATTCTTGTCATCGAACGGCAGCATCTTCACCACGACGGCCCTGGTCACGAACAACGCCGTCGCGGCCACGAGCAGTAATCCTATGCCAGCCAGCGTTGCAGTCAGTCGCTTCGGCTTGTCCAGCAACGGTTCCATGACCCAGGCGTACGCCCGATAGATCTTCGTCTGCTCGACCGAGTACTTCTCGGGGTCGCCAGTACCCGCGTGCGAGCCAAGCATGCGAAAGGCCAGCCAGGGTGTGGCGATGAGCCCTACGAGGAGCGAGAAGGTCATCGCCAGGCTTGCCCCAATCGGCATCGGGCTCATGTATGGACCCATCAACCCCGACACGAACAACATCGGCAGGACCGCAGCGATTACAGTCAGGGTTGCCAGGATGGTAGGGTTTCCGACCTCGTCCACCGCGGTCCGGGCGAGTTCTTTCAACGATTTTCCGCCGATACGGAAGTGGCGCTCCATGTTCTCGGCGACGATGATCGAGTCGTCAATTACGATTCCGGTTACGAAGATCAGCGCGAACAGCGTTATCCGGTTCAGCGTGTACCCGAGGATACCGTAGACAAACAGCGTAAGTGAAAACGTGATCGGTACGGCCATCATGACGACCAGCGCTCCGCGCCAGCCCATCGTGAGTGCCACTACGAGTCCGACGGACAGAACGGCCAGGGCCAGGTGCTCCTTCAGGGTGCTGACCTTCTCCCTGGCCGTTTCCCCGTAGTTACGGGTCACGGAAGCCTGGACATCCACGGGGATGACTCGCCCCTCCAGTTCATGAAGCCGCTCCTCCAGCGCCCTGCCCACCGCCGTCGCATCTGCTCCCGCCCGCTTGGAAACCGTCAACGTGACCATGGGAGCCAGCTCGCGCCCCGGCCTTCCGGCAAACGTGTAGTTGTCGATGTCCGCAACGCCGTCCTTGACGTCGGCGACATCAGCCAGCTGCACCAGCCGACCGTCTCGGACATCAAGCACGACCTTCGAGACATCCTCTACTGTTCGCAGAAACGGGCCAGCCTTTACGGTGACGATCTGTCCGTCGGCCGTCAGATGCCCTGCATCGCTCGCCACGTCTGCCTGGGACAGCCGCTGCACGACAAGACCCGGGTCTATTTCGTGCGCCGCAAGGTCGGCGGTACGAAGCTCGACACGAATCTCGCGAGGCGTTCCGCCCACGACGCGCACATCCCTCACATCGGGAACCGACTCGAACGCTATCGCAACTTCCTCCGCGATCTGGCGCAGCGTGAGGTGGTCATACAGGGGTGAATGGACTGCGACCGTAAAGAAAGGAACGTCGTCAATCGACACTGCTTTGATGACGGGCATCCGGAGATCCGGTGGCATCCGGTCCGCGTGCTTGGCCAGCGTCGTGAACAACCGGACCATGCTTTCTTCCATCTCCCGCCCGACTTCGAATCTCACGGTGACCAGTCCAAAGCCCGGACTGGCGTGGGAGTAGACGTACTTGACTCCCTTGATCCCGGAGACAGCCTCCTCCAGCGGAATCAGCGCCCGATTCTCAATTTCCGCGGGCGTGCGGCCGGGAAGAGGCAGGTAGATGTCGGCGATCGGTACGTTGATCTGCGGCTCCTCTTCACTCGGCAGCGTGAAGGTCGTCCACAGCCCTATCCCAAGCGCCGCCACGAGCAGCAAGGGCGTCAATTTCGAGTGCAGAAAAGAGTCAGCAAGTCGCCCGGCAAATTGTTCCTTCACTGCACACCATCCTGCTGATGCGACCAGCGCACCACCGTTACGGAGTCGACGACCTGGCCGTCGACGAGAGCGTCGCCGGGTCGGCGCACCACGGTGTCACCCGGGGCGAGGCCGGAGAGTACCTCGAGGGACGACCCCCACTCACGTCCCGGTCGAATCCAACGCAGCCTGAGCCCGGTGCCACGTACCAGGAACACGCCCGTCAATTGACCACGGGAGAACATGGCGTCGGCCGGGATGACGAGAACCGAGTCCGACTCACTGGGTATGCGGAGGCCGACAATGGAATTCGGAACCGGAAACGGTCCGTTCGTCGCCACCAGCCGGGCCTCTATCCGGAACGTCTGACTGGCTCGGTCGAGGACCGGCACGACGCGGGTGATTACAGCCACCCATCTTCCTTTCGGGCCCGCAGACTGCTCAATGCTCACCTGCTGGCCCTCCTTTACGGACAACCGAGCCGACAGATCAGCCTCGACAATCAGGTCGCCTGCTCCGGATACTTCGAGCAGTGATCGTCCGGGCACCGCGAGGTCGCCGGGGTCGGCATGGCGCGCGCTCACCACGCCTCCGAACGGAGCTCGTAACGCGGCATACTGCAGCCCACTGCGAGCCTCCGTGAGACCGGCCTCGGCGACCTGAAGCCGAGCTGTTGCCTCATCCAGTTCCTGTCCCGTGGCAGCCCCGTCACGTTCGAGCGCGGCGATGCGGTCGCGTGTTCGCCGTGCCAGCTGGAGACTTGCCTCCGCACGCGCGACACTTGCCCTTACATCTGCATCCTCGAGCATCACCAGATCCTGACCTTCCCGGACGACGTCACCCACATCGACGAGGATTCGGCGAATCGTCCCGCTCGTCCGGGTCGCAAGTTGCGCCGTCTTCTCCGATCTCACGCGAGCGGGCACCGAAAGGGCCGCCGGTGCGCGGGTCGCCTCGCTGGCCTCGACGAGTGGAATAGCCCTGTAATTGCTATCCTCATCGGCCGTACTTCCCCCGCAGCTCGTCAGGGGGATCAACGCTGGGAGCCAGGCGGTCAGGAACAGCAACCGCTTAGTCATGGGGATCCCTCCGAATATTGATGTGTGGTTGCGAATCGATGGCGGGCAAGCGCGAGACGCAGAGTGGCGAGCGCATCGACTTCGAGCTGGGCAGTGCGGGCCAGGCGCGACTCGGCTGACAGTAGATCGGACGCGGTGGCGAGTCCCTCTTCAAACCGCCGCCGCATCAATGTCACCCCTGCGTCCGCCGCCCCGCGCGCAGCGATCGACGCGTCGACCGTGCGCGTTGCCGCATGTACGGCGCGAGCGGCCGACTCGATCTCGGCCATCGCCTCGTTCACCGCCTGCGCGTAGAGGGTCTCCGCTATCCTCAGTTCGGCTCTCGTACGAGTCGACTCGGCCAGTCGGCCTGCGCCCGAAAACACGTTCCATCGAAGGGCGACGCCGACGCTCCAGTTTTCACCCGAAGACCCAAAGATGTCGGCCGAGTGGATGCCATAGCGTCCGGAAGCCACCACCGAGGGAAGCCACGCAGCCTTGGCGCGACGGCGCGATGCTCGGGCGGCATCCAGCTCTGCCTGTCGGGCCCGAAGGTCGGCCCGCCGGCTCACCGGTGCGACGTCCGCAGATGTCGGCGATTCGATTGCGGCTCCAGACTCCGGGGAGAGCGAATCGACGGGGGCCGGGAGTCGGCCCGGCGTCCAACCCAGGAACAGGGCGAGACTCTGCGCGGCATCGTGACGGGCTCGCTCTGCCTGGATCTTCACTGCAGAGGCATGGGCACGGTCCGATTCCGCCTGCAACAAGTCCGCTCGAGTAAGCAAACCCTGCGCCTCTCGCCTCGTGAACAGGTCGGCGTTGGCCTGTGCGGCTTCCTCGGCCCGAA
>JARFPW010000212.1 GCA_029288095.1 Gemmatimonadota bacterium | reverse complement strand
CGTCGATTGGCCCGCCAGGGTTCGAACCTGGACTCTCCTGATCCAGAGTCAGGCGTGTTGCCAATTACACCACGGGCCAATGCCGCCCTCCGACAGCGGGCACCGATTATAGACGATCCACCGCATCGGATCAAGGTTCTTTGACACTCGGTTGCAGGGATCGTTCCAGGCGTTCCGGTAGCCGAGCGGCGCAATGAGATCCCGCTTCGCGTTGCCGAAGCAGCAGAGTCAATTCGGTCCAGGAATGTCCCGAAATGAGGGGCAAAGGCAGGACCTGGACCGAATATCTGTGCCGTGCCCACGGCAGGGCCGCATAGTCGGCTGCGATGAGACACGCGAGCCGACTCGCGCGAATGGCGCTGTCGCGATTGCCGGGAGATGACGGCAAATAGGCGACGCCCTCTCCGCCGTGAATCAGCACTGCGCTGGAGGCGAGCCTGTGTACGTGCTCACTCCCTGAGGAGACGGACACCACAGAAGGTCGAGGTAGTGCTCGGACAGCGCTGAGAAAACCGACGCCTGGAGCCAGTCGAATCCTGACCTGCGGACCGGTATCGACCGATCGATGCACACGCACGGCCAAACGGGAGCGCAGCTCGGCTTTGAGCACGGCCCTCAGGTCCTCGTCTGTGCAATCCAGATGGACGTCTCGCGACCCGCTGACGGTAACGCGAGCCACTCCCGTGTCCGAGGAACGGGCCGGCGATCGTGCGTACACGCCGCTCCCCGGCCGCGTGCGAGCCAGACCCGCCTGGACCAGATCCCTGTAGGCGGCGGCGATGGTATTCCGATGCAGGCCGAGCAATTCCTCGGCGCGTCGAACGCTGGGAAGGCGTCGGCCCGGCCCGATCTGACCGCCGAGAATGCGTGACTCGAGGTGGCCGACGAGCTGTCGGCGAAGCGATATGCGGGATTCGCGGTCCAGGATGATTCCGTGCAGTATCATGACAGGCAGGATACCCGGCAGGATCAAGCGCCTGTCATCGGCTCCCGAATTCAGACGGCGATCGGGCGGATGTCCTCGATGTCGGCCGCCGCCGGACTCCTCATCGCGTGCCACAGATCCCAGTTCCGCTGCCCGTTCAACCAGAACTCGGGAGTCGTCCCCAATAGCCGAGACAGCCGCAGCGCAGTGTCCGGCGTGACTCCACGTTTGCCGTTCACGATCTCGTTGACGCGTGGAAACGAGACACCGATGCGCTCGGCGAGCTCGGTCTGAGTGATCTCGAGCGGATCGAGGAACTCCCTCCGCAGCAATTCACCCGGGTGCGTGGGCGGTCGTTGCGTCGGCAGGCGAGTGCTTCCGCCGGCGCGTGGATGTTCAGTGATAGTCCGTGATTTCGACATCTTCCGGGCCACCTTCGGTCCACTTGAAGCAGACTCGATATTGGTTGTTGATACGAATGCTGTACTGCCCCTCTCTCGGCTTCCTCAGCTTCTTCAGTCGATTGGCGGGGGGACTATCGATGTCATCCAGGCGTGCTGCCTGGTTCAGTTGGTCAAGCTTCCTTCGTGCCACTTCCCACAGAAACGACGGACACGTCCGGCGGGCCGCCTTCGAGTTCCGACCGTTGAAAACGTCTGCCGTTCCCGAGCCACTGAAGGACTGAATCAATGCAAGTATAATGGATAACGTTATACATTACAAATAGGCGAGTGCGTCGCACACGAATATGGATGCCCGGCAGGATCAAGCGTCCGTCATCGGCTTCCGAATCTGACGGACGATGAGCGAGGCGAATCCGAGGCAGACGATCCCGACCGCAACCTGGATCCCGTACGTGCCCGGATACCCGGTACGCGTGAGGAAGAGCGCCACGGCGCACCCCGCGAAGGCCAGGGCCAGGATTCCCGTCGCCACCCGGTTAGTCATCCAGGCCCGGTCACCCATCAGCCGCAGCGAGATCATTCCTGACATCCAGCCGATCAGGGCGCCGGCCATCACGTCCATCGGCCAGTGCGCCCCGACCACGACCCGCGACAGGGCGACGAGCACCGCGAACACGAGAACGAAGACCCGCGCCCCCCTGCCCTTCATGACCGGCACGAGAGCCCCGGCCAGGGTGAGCGCCGCGGCCGCGTGCCCGGACGGCATGGCCTTGGCCCTGAGCTCCGGTCCGATGATGGTGATCGCGTCAGCCCCCAGAACCGCCGCCGGCCTCGGCAGGTCCAGCCACGGCTTCATGGTGTGCGTGACGACCGTGGTGATGATCGCGGCGAGCAGCAGGCCCCACGCCCATTGAGGTCGATACCACAGGATGGGGAGAGCCAGAGCCAGCAGAACCAGGGCGTCGCCGAAGATCGTGATCCCGGCCCATACCTGTGGGCCGGTCACGGCGCTCCATCCGTTGAGCCGGTAGAACCAGGCTTCGTTCGTGTGGGTGGTCCACAACAGGAGAAAGGCGGCCGCGAAGGCCAGTGGGGGAGCCCAGCTCCAGACAGTGGTCTCGAGTCCTCGTTCGCTCATGGGCGCCATTCTACGCCCACTCGCCCGAGAGCCGACAGGCCGGGACCGGAACGCTACTCAGCCGGAAGTCCAGTCACGAGCGGCTCGCCGTTGTAGCTTCGCAGCCGGTACACGAAGGCGTTCTTCATGTGCGCGCCCCCGCGCTCGACCCGGATCGTCTCCGGAGGCTCGATCGACTCGAACAGGCGTCCGAAGCTCTGCTGCGGGTCGGAATACCAGTTGCTGACCGCCACGTAGTAGGCGTCGTCTCCAACCTCGAGCGGCGCCCGGCGCTGGTTGATCCACCAGTACTTGTGCACGGCGTCCAGGGGACCGGCCGCCAGTAGCCTCCGGCCGAGCGGCGTCGCCACGTAGTAGTCGAGGTGAGCGGCCGGAAACCACCGATACGACATCAAGGGAGCGTCGGCCGACATTCGGCCCGATGAGACGTCGCGAGCCAGGATCGACGCGACCCCGTCGTGTACCTGGTCCATTCCAAACATGTCCATGGTCGGATCGCCCTGGCCTCGCCGGGTCTCCGGTTCTTCCCGCCCGAACCCCTGCGGGATGAACAGGATGGCCACGGTCACCGCGGCCAGCATCACGACGAGCAGAATCATCGGCGCGTTGAGACGCCACGGGACGGCCGCGAATCCGCGTTTCTCCAGGCCGCCGAACCGTCCCGCCCAGTAGACGCCGGCCAGCGCGATCAGCGGCAGGTACGCCGGCCCCGTCCAGTGCGGCAGCGTGGACCGGAAGAGCGAAAACCCGGTGAACAGCAACCACAGCGGCAGCCCGTTCAGGAGGAGGATGCGGAGGTCGGTCCGAGCCACGACCTGCTTTCCACGCGCGATGGCGAGCACGGCCGTAGCGACGAGCAGCCAGGTCAACGGATTCTGATACAGCACCTGGCCTGCGATCTCGGTTCCCAAGCTGTCTCTTATACACATCTCCGAGCCCACGAGACTGCAAT
>JARFPW010000189.1 GCA_029288095.1 Gemmatimonadota bacterium | reverse complement strand
CCTCGGCGGTCGGCATACGATCGGAGCTGATCGTTGAGCTGGCGCGCCGAGCGCTGATCCAGGCCCACCATCGGCTCGTCGATCACCAGCACGGCCGGCGGGTGGATCAGAGCCGACGAGATGATGAGCTTCTGCCGCATGCCGTGGCTGTAGGACTCGACGAGTTGATCACGCCACCGGAGCAGATCCCACAGGTCGAGCAGTTCGTCGATGCGCCGTTCCACATCCGGTCCCGCCAGACCGTACAGACCCGCAGTGAACCGCAGCAGTTCGGCACCCGTGAGCTTTTCGTACACGAACGGCCGGTCCGGCACGAATCCGAGAACGCGACGGGCCGCCATGGGCTCGTCCACGATGTCGTGACCTGCGATCCGCGCCGATCCGCTGTCGGGTTCCAGGATCCCCGCGATCATCCTCAGCGTCGTGGTCTTCCCAGCGCCGTTCGGCCCCAGCAGACCGAAGATCGCACTGCCGCCAATTTCGAGATCGATGGAGTCGACGGCCGTGAAGTCGCCGTACGTCTTCGTGAGTCGTTCCAGTGAGATCATCGGTTGGTCGATCCATCCCGGAAGAATGCGAGTTCGAAAGCCGTGCGTCTGAGACGCAGCGCGCCCGGCAGGTCTGCTTCGAGAATCCTGCCGTCCTCGTCCACCCACGTCTCGCCCGCAGCGTCGGCGCCCGATTCGACCCACCAGGCGCTGACGGTATCGCGGCCGGCGACGATCCACTCTCCCGAGTCTGGATCGGTGTCAGCGCTGTCGGCAAACACGCGAACAGACTCACCACGGCTTCTCAGGTCAACTTCGCGGAGCGTGCCCGCAATCGGATCGAACAGCGTTATGCGCCGAGTCTCACCTTCGGGTGCTCCGCCGGCCGCGGCAAACCGAAGCGGCCAGCTGGCAAAAGTTTGAGGAGCAACCGCCGATAGACGGACCCCTCCCGCGTCGGTGGACGTCCACCACTCGAGGGAGTCGCCAAGCACCGTCGCCCGAATCCGCACCGTGTCCGATCCCCGGACGATCGTGCGGGACAGGCTGTCGAGTTCGACGCGCGAGTTGAGCCAGGTGTCGCCCCGGGTTTCGACCTGTCCGGACGCACCGAGGCCGGGAAGACGCACGTCGTACTGCTCTCGGATCAGAAATCCCGCCCTGCCCTGGAGCGTATCGATTTCGATACGAGCCCAACCGGCGGGCTGCCGATCACGGTTGATGAAATAGTATGCGACACCGGGCGGCAGAGTCGCCGCACCGAGGGCGAGCCGCGCGGCCTCCGGCCTGAACAACTCACGCCGGGCGTTCCAGGCCATCACGCCCACCCACACGAGCACGACGGTCCAGGCCACTAACGTGCGCGCGCCACCACGCCTCATGCGCGACCCCCGTTTCCCGCCAGCCTGCGGCGAGCCCGACGGAGGTCCGACGGCGAGTCCACGTCGATCGGAGCCGCCTCCTGTACAGCCACTTCCACCGATTCCAGGCCTTGCTCCAGCAGCGTGTCCCAGATGGCGACCTCGCCGCTCAACATTCGGGCTCGCTCGCGCGCCGCGGGGCCCAACAGAACCGGGTGACCGGGGCGATCACCATACCGGATACGGGCCATGTCGGCGGGCGAATCGGCCCAGGCTGTGACGAGCGTCAGGATGTCCGTCCGCCGGATTCCGGGCTCATCTCCCAGCAACACGACCACCGGACCTGCAGGCATCGCGGACAGGCCGGCGGCCAGAGAAGTGGCGCGGCCCGGGTTGGCAGGCGATACCCCGACCACCGTGACCCGGGCCGACGGCTCGATTTCGGGGTGTGCAGCGGGACAGGCGACGAACAGAGGTTCCAGGTTTGCCTCCGCTGCACAACGGAGCACGGCTCCGAGCACCGTCGTGTCCGCCCACGCGCGATACAGTTTCGAGCGGCCGGGCATGCGGGCAGAGGCGCCTGCCGCCAGCACCAGGCCGGAGCAGCGGCGGTCACTCACGCCCCGCGCCAGACGCCGATGACTTCCGCCAGAATCGCCACCGCGATCTCGTCTGGCCGCTCCGCACCAATATCCAGGCCAATCGGGGCGTATATGCCAGCCGCGAGAGGCTCGGAGACTCCGGCCTCGAGCAGGGCGTTGCGGCGCGCTTCCCGAGTGCGTTTTCCCCCGAGCAGTCCCACGTAGCCGCAGCTCGCGGTCAGTGCGCCGGCAAGGGCCGGCACGTCGATGCGTTCATCATGAGCGACGACTGCGACCGCGCAGGAGACATCGAGGCGGATCTGCTCGAAAGCTTCGGCGGGCCACGACGCCACGATCTCGGCGTCGGTATCGACGACGCTCTCCCGATATCCCGCTCTCGGTTCGACTACGGACACAGGGATTCCGGCGGCCAGCGCAATGCGTACGAGTGAGGCTCCGACGGGCGTTGCACCAACTACAATCAGGCGCCGGGCCGGCAACAACACCTCCAGGAATACGGGCTGGGCGTCCTCGAGCCTCAGGACGCGAGCGCCTCCGGTCGCCATCAGCTTCCGACCAATCGCGACGGCCTCGGAGGGCGGTGGTCCCGGTGTATCCGACGCGACGAGGCTCCCTGACGGGTCGAGGATCCAGTGCGCCGACTGTTCTGGATCCATTGTTGTAACGAGCATGGTCGGCGCGCCCGTGTCGAGTCGCTCGCACAGGGCAGGCCAGACCGGGTTGTCCGGTCCCCAGACCTCGAGCTGCAACTTGATTGTGCCTCCGCACGCCAGGCCCACGCCGACCGCCGTCTCGTCGGGGATGCCATACGTCACCGGATCACGGGATCCACCGGCCAGCACGTCATCCAGACGCAAGGCCAGGTCTGCCTCTACGCACCCCGCGGAAACATTGCCGCCAATTGAGCCGGATTCGGAGCGAGCGAAGCGGGCACCCGGTCGGCGCGGGGCTGACGACCAGCACTCGGTGAGCACGGCGATGGCGGCTCGCTCGCCAGAGGCGAACCAGGTTTCGAGGTGGGAACGTATCTCCGGGAAGCTCACGCGCTTCGCCGGACTAAGCCGACGCGCCGCGCGCCGCCCGGATCTCCTCGGTGAGTCGAGGAAGCACGTCGAAAATGTCGCCTACGAGACCATAATTCGCCACGCCGAAGATCGGAGCTTCCGCATCCCGATTCACGGCCACGATTACGTTTGCGGTGCGCATCCCCGCAATGTGCTGGATCGCGCCACTGATGCCGATGGCAAAGTAGAGGCCGGGAGAGACCACCTTCCCGGTCTGTCCGACCTGTTCGCCATGCGGACGCCAACCGGCATCCACGACGGCTCGGCTCGCGCCGAGCGTGGCGCCGGGCCCGAGCGCATCCACGAGGTCTTCGAGCAGAGCCCAGTGGTCAGGGCTCTGCATCCCTCTCCCACCCGTGACGACGATGCTGGCCTCGGTGACGTCGAGTTGCTCCCGTTCGCCGCGTTCGAACCCGACGACCCGGGTTCGCGGAGAACCGTGATCCACTTCGAGGGCTTCGACAACGCCCCGACCAGGCGTGTCCGTCACCGGAAAGACGTTCGGACGCAGGCTGACCAGGGCCGGGCCAGTAGGCAGCCGGAGGCGGGCGTACGCCTTCCCGGCATATACGGGTCGCTGGACGACGATCGCACCGTCTTCCGCACCGATCTGTGTCACCTCAGTCGCCAGTGACCGGTCCAGGCGCGCCGCACAACGGGCCGACAGATCCTTGCCCTGAGCCGTCGCGGCGAACAGCACTGCAAGGCAGGCTCCGTTCGCCGCGTAGTCCGAGACCGCGCGCACCGCCGCCTCCGGCGCATACACTCCGAACGCATCGTTCTCCGCGACCAGGATCCGATCCGCCCCGGCGGCCCCGAGGCCCGCGGCCGACGCTTCCGTCCCCGCGGATCCCAACACGATCACCTCGACATCCGCCCCCACGGAGTCCGCCAGACCGCGCGCCGCCGATACGATCTCGTGCGAAACCGCTCTGACTGCACCGTCTCGTGTTTCTGCGACTGCCAGAATCGTCGCCATTACAACACCTTCGCTTCATCGCGCAACAATCGCACGAGTTCCGGCACTGCCTCGGCACCCTCACCGACGATTTGTGGTTCGGGACGGTCCGGAGGTGGCGCCAGGTCCAGCAACTCGATCCCGGAGGGAGCGAGCTCCACTTCGATCTCTTCGAGGGGCTTCTTCTTCGCCATCATGATCCCCTTGACGCTCGGATGCCGCGGCTTGTTGAGTCCCTTTTGCGCGGCGACCGCGGCCGGGAGGTCCAGCTCAACCACTTCGTGACCACCCTCCACTTCCCGGCGGACGGTGGCGAGGCGGCCGTCGACGGCAATGGCCGTTACCACGGTCGCGCACGGAAGGTCGAGAAGCTCGGCCACCATGGCGGGCACCTGCATGTTGTCATCATCGATCGCCTGTTTGCCGAGGAGCACAAGCCCGGGCTGTTCGCGGTTGAGTCTGTCTCTTATACACATCTGACGCTGCCGACGAAAGTTCTAGTGGGTAGATGTGGGTGGGGGGCGGGTGGTTGAGGGGGGGGGGGGGGGGGGGGGGGGGGGGGGGGGGGGGGGGGGGGGGGGGGGGGGGGGGGGGGGGGGGGGGGGGGGGGGGGGGGGGGGGGGGGGGGGGGGGGGGGGGGGGGGGG
>JARFPW010000175.1 GCA_029288095.1 Gemmatimonadota bacterium | reverse complement strand
GCGTTTCCACAGCCAGAGTCTCCGAGCACGAGCCAGTCGGGCGGTCCGTCCTGATGATCGAGCTTGCTCCACGCGGCCTGGATTCTCTGATATCCGGAATTGTAAGGAGAGCCTTCGAGAAGCTTCACGGCGGTCAGATTGATTGCGCCCGTCACGGCCAATACGCCGAACACGAGGGCAGCCACGGATCGCGCGCTCGGAGAGGAGCTGACTTCCCGAGGCAGCAGTCCGGGTCGCTGGTCGGCTCTCGGCCGATGTTCTCTCCGTCTCGTCATATCGGTATCAGAACTGGAAGTAGATGAACTCGATCGACTCGCGCACGCCGAACAACAGGATACCTGTCAGGAGAGCCGTGTACACGAGAATGCGCATCGGGAGTCGCAGCTTGGTTGGAATGAGCAGGTCACCGCTCCGGTACTGGAGCACTTGCATCGCGATGAGCGGAGCCGAGACTTTCGCGAGTTTGGTCAGCAGGTGGAGGGCTCCGGGACCAGGCACCAGCGAAGCGTGGCCAAGCATGTATCCGATTTGATGTACGGACGTCGACCGGAACACCAGCCAGCCCAGGAGCGTGAGCACGAACATGAGCCCCATCTTCGCCAGCACCGTCGGAGTCGCGAAATCACCTCCCCACGGGTCTCGGTCCATCGGGCGGCGCTCGAAGAGCCGGTACAGAACCAGAATCAGCCCATGGAAAGCCCCCCAGATCACGAAATTCCAGGCGGCGCCGTGCCACAAACCTCCGAGGAGCATCGTGATGCTGAGCGCCGCATACATCCGGGCCGGGCCCCTGCGGTTTCCCCCCAGTGGTATGTAGAGGTAGTCCCTAAGCCAGCTTGACAGCGAGATATGCCAGCGTCGCCAGAAGTCGCTCGGGTTGAGAGCGAAATATGGCAACTTGAAGTTGACCATCAGCTCGATTCCCATGAGCCTCGCGAGCCCGCGTGCGATGTCCGAATAGCCGGAAAAGTCGCCGTAGATCTGTACACTGAACGCGAGCACACCCACGATTATCGCCAGCCCGTGATGGTCCGTGTAGTTGTTGAAAACCTGATCCGAGATCAGGCCCGCCGTGTCGGCGATCACGACCTTCTTGAAGTAGCCCCACAGAATCAGGAAGAGGCCGGAATCAACCATGGCGGCCGTGATGTGGCGGGGCGCCTCGATTTGAGGTAGCAGATTCCGCGCGCGCTCGATCGGTCCGGCAACCAGCTGGGGGAAGAAGGCCACGAAGACGGCGAAATTCAGAAGATTGCGAGTCGGCGCGAGCGCCCCCCGATAGATGTCGATCGTGTAGCTCATCGTCTGGAACGTGTAGAAGCTGATCCCGATGGGTAGCACGACTCTCAGGGTTGTCGGGTCGGCTCGCATTCCGAACAGGTGCAGCACGTCGACGAGGCTGTCCGCGAAGAAGTTGAAGTACTTGAAGAACCCGAGAATTCCGAGGTTGATGCCGACGGAAGCAACTACGAGAAGTCGCCGCCGACGCTGGTTTGCGGGTATGGCTCCGTCAGTCCGACCGAGCGCGAGTCCGATCGTGTAATCGGCGACGGTGCTGACCAGGATCAGAGACAGGAATCTCCAGTCCCAATAGCTGTAGAAGACGTAGCTGGCGACGAGGAGCAGTACGTTCTGCGGCGTCGTCCTCTGCTGCAGTGCGAGGTAGACGCCGTAGACGACCGCGAAAAACCCAACGAATACCAGCGAGTTAAAGAGCATTCAGCCCCGTATTAGCCCGGTCGGTTTGAGTCGCCTAGGTTCGTTCTGCAATGCCCCAGCGAGGTCCCGAAGCCAAGGGCGAGGTGAAGCCACCATGCTAAGACGGTTCATCTTAACGATGCTGGTAGTCAGTTCCACGACAGCGCTTGCCGGTACCTACGAGTTGAGTCGCCTGCGCGTCGCGCGCACTGAGGTGCAACTTGCTGCCGATGCCGCAGCCCTGGCCGGCGCGTCGATCTTCGCAATAAACCCCGACGACAACCAGGCCGCTCGCGCCGAAGCAAAACAGTTTGCGGCCCTCAACCTTGTTCGGGGTGAACCAGCAAGCCTTGCACCCGAGGACATCGTAACGGTTCCCGCCGAGGGTCTGATTCGCGTGACGGTTCGCGCGTCGTCCAACTCCCGAAATGTCTTCCGACGGCTGGTCTGGCTTCTCCTCGGGGTCCGTGAATCTAGCATCACCGCATCGGCAGCAGCCGTCGCCAGGGCGTCGGTGCCGGACAGGCCAGAGATCACACCGAGACTACTGAGACTTATCGAGTAGCGGCGCGCCACACCTCTTGCAGTGCCGCGCGTCTTCCTCGTGGCCGGCGAGTCCGCACTGGCGACACTCCCGTGCCGAAGCCGCTCTTCGGGCGGCGGCGCCGATTTCGACGGTCACGATTCCGGTCGGAACCGCGATGATCGCGTAGCCCATGATCATGATGACGGCAGCGAGCGCCTGTCCGACCGCCGTCTGCGGCGCGATGTCGCCGTATCCGACTGTGGTCAGCGTCACGATCGCCCAGTAGACGCTCCGCGGAATACTGGTAAATCCCCCCGCAGACCCTTCCACCAGGTACATCATCGAACCGAAGGTCACCACCAGCGTGAGAACCGCCGAGACAAACACCGTGATCTTGTGACGGCTCGCCCTGAGCGCCCGCGTCAGCACGCTCGCCTCGGAGACGTAATTCGCAAGCTTGAGGACCCTGAACACGCGCAACAGCCGAAGAGCCCGCACCGTGAGCAACGCCTGTCCGCCCGGGATGACTAGTGTCAGGTAGGTGGGGATGATCGCGAGCAGATCGACGATGCCGAAGAAGCTGCGGGCATATCCGCGAGCACTGGGGGCACACCACAGGCGCAGAGCGTATTCGATCGTGAACACGATCGTGAACACCCATTCGGCGGCTCGTAGCCAGGTCCCGTAGGCGATTTGGTAGCTGGTTACGCTTTCCAGCATCACCACGAGAACACTGATCAGGATGAACCAGATCAGCACGACATCGAACAACTTCCCCGTGGGCGTCTCGTGCCCGAAGATGATCTCGCGCGTCCGTTCGCGAGTCGTAGCGGGCCCGACTTTTCTTCTTTCCGTCACAACCGATGGCTGCTCCGATTCGGGTCTCTCAGGTCAGCGGAGCGACGAATGTGGCGATCGAGACCTGCGAAACCAAATCGGTCTTCGGTTCGTCCAGTCCTCTGACACTCGAACCTGAGGAGGATCATGAGACTGCGATCGCTGATAGGCATTGCCGTACTCCTACTAGTCGTCGTACCCGAGCTCGGTGCTCAGACTGCGCAGGATCAACTGTGGGACGCCGCAATAGCTGGAGACACTGCGGCCATTCAGCTTGCAGTCGCCGATGGCGCGGTCATCGATTCGCTGGACGTCCGCCGCAGCCGCAATGGACGGAGAGCCCTGAATTGGGCGGCGTGGTACAACCATGTGCCGGCCATCGAGCTGCTATTGTCCCTGGAGGCACCGATCGAGGCGGTTAACCACACGGGCTTCACGGCGCTGCACCATGCAGCGGAGTCCGGCTCGCTCGAGGCGGCGATCGCTCTGCTCGACG
>JARFPW010000159.1 GCA_029288095.1 Gemmatimonadota bacterium | reverse complement strand
CCGTTTCCAGGTTCGGGGCGCTGTCGAGCGCCGCCAGGAACTCCTCGATGCCTCGCATGCGCCGTCCGGCAACGTTGTGGGCCGTGAAGCAGCCACCGGGCTCGAGCTTCGGGAGCACGACTTCGAAGTACCTCGAATACCAATCCTTGTCCGCATCCAAGAAGACGAAGTCGAAGGGTCCCGCCAGCTCCGGCACCAATTCGTGGGCATCCGCCAGCCGAGCGTCGACGTAGTCGCTCAGGCCCGTCTCCTCGAAGTTGTCCAGCGCCTCCCGGTAGCGACCTTCGTGGATCTCGATCGTGATGAGCTTTCCGCCCGTCTTGCTCAGCGCCCAGGCGATCCAGATCGCCGAGTGGCCCGTCGAGGTTCCGATCTCGAGGGCCTTCGTGAAGCCGTTCTCCAGGATGAGATCGTGGAGGAGTTGTCCGTCGGCGATGGGGACGTTGGCGTCGCGCCACTGATCCCTGTGGGAGTCCAGAAAGCCCTGGACTCTGGCATCGAGGTCTTGCTGCTCATCCACCTCCTGCGCCCACGCCGCGGGCGCTGCGATCACGATCGCCAGGACCAGGGCGGCCAGGGTGAGTCTCGACGTACGGTTCATTCTCTGACCTCCGATCGATTGCGCCTGAACAGGATGTAGACCGGCAGCCCGAGCGCTACGGTCGCGAGCGCGATCGTCGACTCGACCGGACGCTCGAGATACGCGAGAGTCAGGATCGCCAGGCTGGCCGCAATGAACACGAGTGGCGGAACGGGATAGAGTGGTACCCGGATATCGCTGCGTGTCTGCCTCAACTTGAAGACGCCGATCACCGCGACGATCGGGAAGATGCCCAGGCAGAATCCCATGTAGGTGAGGATCTGGTCGAACGTTCCGGACATCACCATGACGGCCGCGATCAGGCACTGCAGCACGATTGACTTGGAGGGCACTTGGGACACCGGATGTACTTCGGACGCGAAGGCGAAGAAGTAGCCGTCTCTGGCCATGGCATAGTAGACGCGCGGTCCGAGGATGATCAGTGCGCTGATCGACGACAGCAGTGCGAAGGCGATCAGCGAGGAGATGGCCGTATCCGCCCACCCTCCGAACAGGTTGGAGGCGGCGAGCCCTCCCACGGCGATCACTCCACTCAGCTCACCCGGTGAAGCCGCGTACACGAACAGGAGATTGAGAGCGAAGTAGAGCAGAATCACGACCCCGGTCCCCAGCAGCAGCGATCGCGGCAGGTTCCGAGCAGGATTCCTTATCTCCGAGCCAATGTAGGTCGCCGCGTTCCATCCGCTGTACGCGAACATGATCCACATGAGCGACAGACCGGCGGTTTTCCACCCCGCAACGCCCGCCGGTACCTCGGCGCCGCGCCTGAGGTTCGCGAAGTCTCCCTGGCCCATGGAGAAACCGAACACGACCAGGACCACGATCAGGACGACTTTGCCCACCGTCAGCCAGTTCTGAACCCTCGCGCCGAGCTCCAGTCCCCGCAGGTGGACCAGCATCAGCGCCAGGATGGCCAGAAGCGCGAGGATTTTTCCGGTCAGTCCCGGGTCTCCCCACAACACGAGATCGGGGAATGCCCTCGCGAAGTACTCACCGAAGCCGAGGGAGGACGCCGCGAGCGGTGCCGAGAAGCCCACGAAGAACGACACCCAGCCCGTGAGGAAGCCGAGCAGGGGGTGAAACAGCCGCGAGAGATACACGTACTCGCCGCCGGCACGAGGCATTGCAGCGCCGAGTGCCCCGTAGCACATGGCACCGCACAGGGCCAGGATGCCGCCCCCGATCCACAGGGCGATCATGAGAAGCGGGCTGCCGAGCTCCTGCAGAAGAAGACCGCTGGTGGTGAAGATCCCCGCGCCGATCATGTTGGCAACGACGATGTTCGTCGCGGGAAACAGGCGGAGTCTCCTGGACAGGTCGCCTGCGTCACCGTCCTGTGCTTCGTCGACTCTTTCCCCGGAATCGCGTATGAGAGCTCGGGCCACGGTTGATTGCCTCCTCGGCTACGAGTAGAACAGCCTGACCGTCTCAGGTGTTTGACGGACACAGCGCTCTAAATCAGCCCCTCGAATCCGGGAGACACAGATGAGCAAGCGATACCCGCGGATTGCGCAGCGCCGTGTTGTGTGGCTGCTGGCCTGGTTGTTCGTCACCGCCGGATTCTGGCCCGGCGAGACTCGGGCGCAGAACAGCGACCGCGACGCCTGGCAGCGCGTGCCCGACGTGATGGCGGCGCTCGCCATCGGGACCGGAAGTCGGGTGGCGGACGTCGGAGCCGGCAGCGGCTACTTCACCTCTCACCTTGCGCGGGAGGTGGGCGCGGATGGACGCGTCTTCGCGGTGGAGATCAGTGAGAGTGAACTGTCGCGGCTCGGTCGGCTGGCGGCAAACGACGGCTTCGAGAACATCGAGATTGTCCGGGGTGAGACCGATGACCCCAGGCTACCGGCGCAGTCGCTGGACGCTGTACTCGTGGTCGACGCATACCACGAGATGATCGAGTACGAAGCGATGTTGGCCGGCATGTACTCGGCGCTCAAGGTGGGGG
>JARFPW010000043.1 GCA_029288095.1 Gemmatimonadota bacterium | reverse complement strand
GACAGTTCCGGGCAACCGGTATCCGACCCAAGTTCACCGATCGGCTCCATGCTTATGGAATCGAACTCCCGGTTTCGTTGTTCTCGAATCTCGTCTGAGCGGAGACTGACCGATGCTCGACTTCGTGTCACCGAATTGGCTCCCGGCGCTGCTGGTGTTTCTGGCGGCCGGCCTGGGCGTCATTTCGATTGCGTTCCTGTTGGAGACGGCGCGTGAGGTAAAGCGGCGCTCCGACTTCAAGAAACAGCTGAAGGGCGTGACACGGTCCTCGGACCCGATGTCGCGGGGGCCGGACTCCCTGTTCCGCGAGTCGAAAATCTCCGAGATCGCCTGGCTCGAGCCCGTGGTCCAGGCACTTCCCCAGATCAGCGATCTCCGGTTGCTATTGGAGCAGGCGAACATCGGCTGGAGCGCGGGGACATTTCTCGCTTTGACTGTGGGCATGGCCTTTTCTACCGGTACAAGCATCTACGTCCTTACCGGCAACGTGCTGTACTTCATCGCGGCCGCGGCGATTGGTGCCTTCGGCCCCCTTGCTTACGTAAGGCGGAAGAAGCGAAGGCGCATCGAGGCCTTCGAAGAAGGGTTTCCCGAGGCAATCGACCTGCTGGCGCGTTCCATTCGCGCCGGACATGCTTTCGCCACCGGGCTCAAGGTCGTTGCGGAAGAGGCTCAGGACCCGGTGGCTTCCGAGTTCCGTCACGTGTTCGAGGAGCAGAAGTTCGGTCTGCCGCTCGAGGAGTCGCTTCTCGGTCTCGGAGATCGGATCGATCTCGTCGATATCCGGATCTTCGTCACTGCGATCCTGGTCCAGCGAGATGTCGGAGGTAACCTGGCGGAGATTCTCGACAAGATCAGCTACACGATTCGCGAGAGGTTCATGATCCAGCGCCAGATCCGCGTCTATACGGCCCAGGGCCGGATGACGGGATACCTGCTGGCCGCGTTGCCCATCATCATGGGATTCCTGATCTGGATGCTGAATCAAGAGTACATGAGCATCCTGTTCACAGAGCCGGTAGGACGACTGCTGATTGCGGCCGCGGTCATTCTGCAGATCATCGGCTTCTTCGTCATTCGCCGCATCGTGGATATCGAGATCTGATGCTGATCCTGGTCGTAGCACTAACCGTTCTTACGGTCGTTCTCAGTGTGATCGCGATCGCTGAGTTCGTTCCTCAGCGCGACCGCGCGATCGGTCGCAAGCTGAGCGAGCTTGAGGAGATCGCGTCCAGCCGTTCGCTCGCCCAGAAACGGCGCCGACAGACGAAACGCGAAGCCCTCGAGGTCTGGCTCGAAAACCTCGGCGAACGAGTTTCGCCCGGGGACCTCGAAGTCGGCAAGACCAGACGCCGTTTGATCACCGCGGGCTTCAGAGACCCGCGTGCCGTGCCAATCTTCTATGGGATGCGAATCCTCGCGCCGGCCCTGGCGGTACTCCTGTTCGTCGCGCTGTTCGCACCCGCTCTGGCGGTTACGGGACCGAAGTACATGGCTTCCATGGGGCTCGCCGCGTTCTTCGGATGGACAATGCCGAGTGCCTATATTTCGCGACGTATTCGGTTGCGTAAGAAGGAAATGCAGAAGGCTCTGGCCGACACGCTCGATATGCTCGTCGTATGTGTGGAAGCAGGGCTCGGCCTGAACCAGGCCATGGCCAGGGTGGCCGAAGAAATCGAGCACATCAGTCCCATCATGTCCGAAGAACTTGAGATTTTGAACCTCGAGATTCGCGCCGGGACTCCGCGCGAGGATGCGCTTCGGCACCTCGGTGAGCGGACCGACGTGAAGGACATCAAGGGCCTGGTCTCGATGCTGATCCAGACGGATCGCTTCGGAACATCGATCGCGACCGCCCTGCGTGTTCACTCGGACGACCTGCGCGTGAAGCGACGCCAGCGGGCCGAGGAGGCGGCAGCCAAGACCACGATTAAACTCGTGATCCCGCTGGCCATCTTCGTGTTCCCGGCGATGTTCGTCGTGATCCTCGGGCCGGCGATCCTGACGATTCTCTCGACGTTCGGAGATATGTGAAGACGCTGCGGGTCTGGAACGCGACGCGGAATAGCGCTGTCGCCGAACGGGTTCGCCTGGCGGACACCTGGTGGTCGCGTCTACGAGGGATGCTGGGAAGCCCCGAGCCCGCGGCTGACGAAGGAATGCTGCTGGCCCCGTGCCAGTCGGTGCACATGTACTGGATGAAATACTCGCTGGATGTCGCCTTCCTCGATCCGGAAGGACGCGTCGTCGAGGCCTACCATGGCCTGGAACCGTCCAAGAGATCGCGCTGGCACCGTAAGGCTAACCGAGCCTTGGAGCTGCGGGAGGGCACCCTGGCCGAGACCGGGACACAGGTCGGGGATCGACTCGAAATACTCAGTACCGCGGATGCTATGGAAAGGCAGACTCATGCATAACGAAGCACCAGCTGCGATGACGCCGGCCGAAGCGAAGTCGCGGCAGCAGACGGCACCACCGGTACCGCAGGGTCTGACGGATACCGGGCTCTCCGAGTCGATGCTCCAGGATCTGATCATCAAGTCGCTTTACGACATGGGAGCTCGAACCGGTGAAGAACTGCGGGGTGTGTTGAAACTGCCGTTCAGCCTCCTCGATGAGCAGCTGCTGGATCTGCAGCAACGTCGCCTCGTCGAAGTCCGCGGAGC
>JARFPW010000019.1 GCA_029288095.1 Gemmatimonadota bacterium | reverse complement strand
TCGTGATCCCCACCTTCCAGGAGATGTTCGCCTCGTTCGATCAGCAGCTGCCGCTACCGACCCGGATCGTCATCGGAGCCTCGGACTTCCTCCAGAATTACTGGTGGGCTCTGGGTGCGGCCGGCCTGGGGGCAACGGTCGTCTTTCGCGGTTGGATTAAGACCTCGGCAGGTCGGCTGACCTTCGACAAGATCATGCTGGCTCTGCCGATTCTCGGGACTCTCGCACTCAAGTCGGCCGTCGCGCGCTTCACCCGTACCCTGGGCACGCTGCTCAGTTCGGGCGTCGCCATTCTCGAGGGACTCGAGATTACCGCCAAGACATCCGGAAATCGAGTGATACACGATGCCGTCATGGTCAGCCGCACATCGATTGCCGGTGGTGAGTCAATCTCGAAACCGCTCGCCCAGGCCAACGTGTTTCCGCCCATGGTTATGCAGATGATCAACGTAGGAGAGGAAACGGGCGATCTGGACGGAATGCTCTCGAAAATTGCCGATTTCTACGATGATGAAGTAGACGTGGCCGTGGAGGCACTGCTCAAGGCGATGGAGCCGATCATGATCGTCGTTCTGGGATCGATTGTAGGCGGCATGATCGTAGCGATGTACCTTCCGATCTTCAGCGTGATCAACACCATCCAGTAGATCGTTCCGACGCGCTGCGTCGGGATCTGAGAGGTACATGACGGACTGTTCCGGCCTGATCGGATTGACGGAGCCACAACTCGCGGATCGCCTGGGTCAGCCAGCGACGCGACGGGAGACCGGCGACGACGTGTGGTGTGTTTTCGAGCCAGGGGACCTCACCTGTCGTGTGCGACTTCGAACGGACGCTGACGGCACGCGGTGCGCCTCATGGACGGCTTCCTTCGCGCTCGGCTACCCTACGCTTGCCTCCGCGCTGTCGGAGGTCGGACTGTGGCCGGCCGCCGGGCCGGATCAGCGAGCTGATCTTGCTACCACTCCCCTCGTGCGCCGCCCTCTCCCGGAACCGGAGCGCTCCGTGGTCCACTCACTGACTGCGACGATTCGGAACGGTTTGTTCACCCAGGTCTCGGTGTTCGACGAGGCCCCGGACTGGGACTGAGCAGCAGCGACCCCGTAAACCCCTTGCATCCTGCAACAGCCATCCTATCATTGTCCAAGTCCGGATTGCGAAATGCGCGTCCCGGACGTTTCTCGACCCCGAGGAGACGACACCCGGGTGCTGCGCTCAGCAACTACCGAACGCCGGCTTGCCGCGGCCCTGGAACCGGTCCAGGTGCTGTACTGGATGTATGCAGTGCGCCTCCTGTTCTCGATCGGCGTATTCGGCTCTTCGCTGCTCATCCAGGATCTCACCCAACCTCAACTCCCAGGACTGTTCAGCCCAGAATACCGGGTGGCCACTCTAGGCTTGAGCGCGGCAACGCTGCTCACGCCGCTGGCATACTGGTACAGTCATCGATGGCGCCTGAAGCTCGGGGTCGTGTTCATCTACGCTCAGGCGACCCTGGACATCCTGCTGGTCAACGGGATCGTCCACCTCACCGGCGGGAGTAGCAGCTACTTCACCTTCCTGTTCATTCCGCTGGCTGCCGTCTACGCGCTGATCCTGCCCCTCGGACCTGCCGTACTGGTCGCACTGTCGAGCGGGCTCATCTATCTCATCGCGACTCTGGTCGCCTTCCCCGGCACGGTCGCATGGGGGCTGCTCCTCCAGGTCGGGATCTTTACGATGGTGGCGGTGCTGGCCAGCCTGCTGGGTGCCCGGTTCCAGCAGGTGCGGATACGGCTGCGGAGCGTGGAAGGCGAGCTGCGTCGCCTGGAGCTCGACACGGCGGATGTCCTTCGGATCATCCCGTCGGGAGTGCTGACCGTCGATGAAGACTGGCGGCTGGTCTACATAAACCTCGCCGCCGCGGAGCTCCTGCAAGTCGACGTGGATACCTGGCTGGGCAAGGAGCTTCGGCCGTTGCTCGAGACCCGCTCGGTGAGCTTGACGATCGCGGTCGAGGAGGCGATGGAAACCGGGCGTCGGGTGCGGAATCGGGAGGTGGAGGTGCTGCCGCATTTGCCGGACCAGTCTGCGCTGCCACCGGGAGAATCCGAACCCGAGGTGGTTGGCATGGCACCGAGGCGCGACCCGATTCCTGTCGCCTTGAGTACGTCTTCGTTGCAGGGGGCGGGCAGCGGCGCGTCGTTCGTCGTGTTGCTCCAGGACCTGCGTCCGGCTCGCCAACTGGAGGACCTGCGGCTGCGCACCGGCCGGCTTGAAGCCGTGGCAGAGCTGTCGGCGTCCCTGGCGCACGAGCTGAGGAATCCGATCGCATCCGTCCGCAGCGCAGTCGAGCAGTTGTCGAGCCGGGCACACGCTTCGGAGAGCGATCAGGTCCTCGGGCGGCTGATAGCCAGAGAGAGTGATCGACTCAGTCGCATCCTTGGTGACTTCAGCGATTTCGCCAGGGTGGACGTCGCCCAGCGTCAACCGATCGATGTCGAGAGGCTGGCCCGCGAGGTCGTGGAAACGGTCTCTCAGCATCCGGAGGCCGACGGGCGCGCACGGTTCGACATCCAGGTCGCACCGGATCTCGGCGGTCTTTGGGGAGACAAGGAGCTGCTGCACCGAACATTGCTGAACCTGGTCCTGAATGCGGTCCAGGTCGGCGACCCCGACGGGGTCGTGACCATCCGGATCGTCGCCGACGCCCTGAGGCCGGATCTGGTCCCGCAGGAGATGTCTCTCGGTGTGCCGGTGCGGATACGGGTGATGGACGACGGCCCGGGAATCGACCCCGGCGATCTGCCGCGCATTTTCGACCCCTTCTTCACGCGGCGCCCGGGTGGCAGCGGCCTCGGCCTCTCTGTGGCCCATCGAGCCGTCCAGGCGCACGGAGGGGCGCTGATAGCTACGTCGAACCCGGGACAGGGAGCGACATTCGCGGTCGTGCTACCACGACGTGGTCACCTCCCCCGACCGCCGGAGGGCCTCGACGATCGCCGGATTCCGGACGCTGAAGCTGACGAACTCATACCTGAGCGAGGATAGAAGATGCGCGAGAAGCCGCTACTACTGTTGATCGATGACGAGCTTGGGCTCGTCGAGTCCTTGACGGTGTTGCTCGAAGACCAGGGATTCGACGTCGTGTCCGAGCTCACCGGATCTGATGGAATCGCGCGGTTCAAGGAAGCCTCGCCGGACATCATTCTGACTGATGTCCGGATGCCGAAGATGTCCGGCATTGAAGTCCTCGAGGAGATCCGGCGGACGTCCCCGGAGGCGCCGGTCGTGCTGATGACGGCCCAGGCCTCTCTGCAGTCCGCGATCCAGGCGGTCAACATCGGCGCAACGCATTACGTCCAGAAACCGTTCAAGAATGAGGAATTGATCGCGATTTTACGCCGCTCGCTCGATTGGGGTCGTCTCAAGCAGGAAAATGCCGGCCTCAAACGCGAGCTCAACAAGCAGCAGGCTCTGAACGTCGGTCGCCCCATCGGGGTCAGCCCTTCGTTCGAAGCGTCGCTGAAGCTTGCCGAGAACGTCGCCGACAGTGAATCGACCATACTGCTCGCAGGCGAGTCGGGCACCGGCAAGGAAGTGTTCGCGCGGTACATACACGACTTGTCCGGCCGCTCCACCCGCCGGTTCCTGTCCCTGAATTGCGGGGCGCTGCCGGAAGGACTGCTCGAATCGGAACTGTTCGGCCACACGAAAGGCAGCTTCACCGGTGCGGTGAAAGACAAGGAAGGTCTGTTCGTCGCGGCGTCGGGCGGGACATTCTTCATGGATGAGGTAGGGGAGCTGTCCCCATCCACGCAGGTGAAGCTCCTCCGAGTGCTGCAGCAACGCGAGGTAATCCCGGTCGGCTCAACCGATCCGGTACCTGTTGACGTTCGGCTGATAGCGGCGACGAACCGTGAGTTGGAACGCGAGATCGAAGAGGGCAGGTTTCGCCGGGACCTGTACTACCGCCTGAACGTGATTTCGATGGTGCTTCCCACGCTCCGGGATCGCCGGGAAGATGTCCCGTTGCTCGCGGAGCACTTTCTGAAGCGGCATGCGGCCCGGGCAGGGGAGGACCCGAAGAAGCTGTCCACGAGGGCGCAGTCCGTTCTCCAGGAATACCATTGGCCCGGTAACGTGCGCGAGCTCGAAAACGTGATCGAGCGTGCGGTCGTGCTGACGCCAGGATCCGCGATCAAGGCGGACGCTTTTCCGGAGCGGCTGACCGAGAGCCCGCCCGAGCCGCTGATTCAGGATCGCGCGGCGCCCAATCCGCCGCTGGATACGATCGAGCGAGCGTATATCGAGCACGTGTTGAAGGCCGAAGGAGGCAATAAAACGCGGGCGGCTGAGGTCCTGGGGATCGATCCGAGCACATTGTATCGAAAAATCAAGCGATACGACCTGGACGGGTAGAGATCGCGGTGCATTGCATTAGCGGTAGCAGTTCGTGCACCCTGCAATGCCGGCGGACACCGGCTGCGCCTGCGGGCCGCTCGATAGCCTGTCTAACTACATATAATGCAGCGCATTGTGTCGCAGAGGCCGGGTGGGCACAGGGGTTGCCTGTTCGGGGGGTACCGGAGGCAGAGCCTCCAGCGTTAACAGAGAGTGCCGATAAACGGCCAACAGCACCTAAGCACGCATGGAGGAAACATGCTTCGCGACACGAGAGGCTTCACGCTGATCGAACTGCTCATCGTGGTCGTGATCATCGGCATTCTGGCCGCGATCGCGATTCCGCAGTTTGCCAGTACGAAGGAACGCGCGTTCGACGCCACGGCGAAGAGCGATGTTCGCAATGCGATGGCTTCACAGGAAGCCTATTTCGCAGATGCGCAGACGTATGCGCCGGCTTCAATGGGTACCGGAAGCTTCACGACCAGCACGGGTATTACGATCTCGGCTTCGGCCGTGAGCGCAGGCGGCTACGCCATTACCGCTTCCCACAACAGCTCCAGCAATTCGTACTGGGTGCAGGTAGGGACGGGAAGCTCGATCGAGGGCAAGGTTCAGAAGAACTAAGCCAGCCTATACGATCCGGGTCACTGACTCGGCTTGGAGAGCGC
>JARFPW010000364.1 GCA_029288095.1 Gemmatimonadota bacterium | reverse complement strand
TTCCGGACCTGCACCACGAAAGGCACGCGATGTCTTGCCCAGACAATCCACACCGAGCGGTGAGTTTTCGACACTCATGCTAACAGAATACCATAAAAGTAGTTACGTGGATCTACTCTCGGCGTAGAGCGGACTGGCCGGCTTGCCTGTGCCCGATCGCCTACGTACTCTTGCTGCGGGTCGTACATGTGCTCGTTCGTTTGACCCGGATACCGGCACGCTACGCGACCGAATGCCTTACCGGCAGGTCGAGAATTCACCGAATCATCGTCACTTTTTAGCAAGGCTCGCCACCCATGTGGGATACACGGTCCGTGGAACTTTCGATTGATCTCCCGGTGGCACTCGCCGACACGGTCGAGGAAGTTCGGAGGCGCGACCCGGAGTACCTGCAGAGGGTCATTCGGTATGGCATGGCCCGACGAGCGGTCTACCAGGCTCTGAGCCGCCAGATCGATCTGCGGTCTGAGGCGGAGTCCCCATAGGACCGCTTTACCGACCCTACCGCTTGACGCCGTTTTTCCCCACCGCTAAATCCGCAGAGTAGGAAGTTGTGCAACCGGGGTTGACCCAGGAAGGCGCAGACGATTTCCCACGTGCGCGAAGAACCACCGGACGAAGAGGTCAGGTCTCGATACCTGGACTTCTGCGCGGCCCGGATTTCCGAGGTATTCCTCTCGCTATCGGATGAGCGGACATACCAGCTGATGGAGGAGGCCGCGAGCGAAGCCGGCCTCGAGATCGGTTCACTGGGCTTCTCGGAGATGATGGATCTCGTGACTGAGCGGCTCCGCCACAGTGTCCCGCTGCCGGAATTTGCCGATTGGGTGCGAGAGTATCGGGCGGCACCCGAGAGTTTCGACCACCTGTTCCTGGAACCCGAAGCGTCGGGAAGCAGCGACGTCGGTGGGGGGGAGCACCTGGAATGACGGCCGACAACGGGGACAAACCACCTCAGCTGCACATATTCGACGCGGCCGCCCGTGAATTCGATATCGGCAATCTGATGTCGGGTAACGAAGTCTGGGCGCTCTACGTGATCCTGGAGCGGACGTCGCCCGAGTTGTTTCGCGGACGCATTTCCTTCCGCTGTGAGGACGAACGTCACGACACCGACGCGATCGTACTCGGAGAGACGGAAGCCGCCGTGATCGACCGGGCCTCCGAGCTTCCAGCATCCATGCTGCACCAGCTGCTCGATTCCCTGCGCTCCTGAACTGCATCATGCCCCGAGAGCGCATTCTCGTCGTCGACGACGAACCGGACATTCTCAGCATTCTTGTCTATCAGCTGAGTCGGGAAGGATACAGCGTCAGCACGGCCGTGACCGGTCGCTCTGCGATACAGACTGCTCATGAGGAAGTCCCGGACCTGGTCGTTCTCGACCTCATGTTGCCGGAATTGGACGGCTACGACGTGCTGTCGCGGTTGCGGGACCACGAGAAGACTCGGGACATCCCGGTCATCCTGCTCACCGCGCGTTCAACCGAAGACGAACGCCTTCGAGGTTTCGAGAAGGGGGCCGACGACTACGTCACCAAGCCTTTCAGCCCCCGCGAGATCGTTGCGCGCGTAAAGGCACTACTCAAGCGTACGCAGGCGCTACCGGTCGCCGCATCGAGCACCATAAGGCATGGAAACATCGGACTGGACCGGGACGCACATCGGCTGTTCGTCGACGGGGAGGAAGTCGAACTGACGCGCATCGAGTATCGACTGCTGGCAGCGTTCCTCGAACGAAGCGGGCGTGTGCAGAGCCGGCGCCAGCTGCTCCAGGCGGCCTGGGACACCAATGCGCAGATCGAGACCCGCACCGTGGACATGCACGTGGCGCGGCTACGCGCAAAGCTGGGAGACTCCGGTCGAATGATCGAGACCGTCCGGGGGGTCGGCTACAGGCTGCGTGCCCCGTCAGACAACTAGGGTGATGCAGGTCTGGAGGCCGTTCGCCCTGACGGTCGCGGTCATCGGCATACCCTTTGCCCTGTTCCTCATCTGGACCGAAACCGGTCTGCGCCCGGACCTGGAATCTCGCGCCGCAACGCAACTGGCTCGTACGATCGAGGCGATGGCGAGCGACGTCACTGCCGACGGATGGGATGATGCGCTCGCCGATCGGCTCGGAGAAGCTGCCGGCCTTCGCGTGACCTTCATCGGGCCGGATGGCCAGGTGCTCGGGGATTCCGAGATGGCTGCGGAACGGCTCTCCCAACTGGACAATCACGGGGCCCGACCGGAGGTGCTGGCTGCGCGAGCCGAGGGAAGAGGCTACGCCACACGCAGCAGCCGATCGGTGGCACTGCCACTGTTCTACGTGGCCGTGCAGAGGGGAGACGTGACATTGCGGGTCGCCGCTCCCCAGGTCGAGATCCTCGAGCCGCTGACGCGGGCACGACAGATCGCTGCTTTCACTGCCGGACTCGCGTTGCTGTTTCTGTGGTTCGTGCAGCGGGCCGTCAGGCGTGCGGACGCTCGTGTTGCGGGTGCCCTCCGGCAGGCGATTCGTGGCCTCAGTGAACCTGAACGCAGCATCGAGGTTCCGTCCGCCACCGGCATCCTGGGAGGACTCGCCGGAGACGTGACCGACGTGACCCACTCGCTCGCCGAACAGCGGGCCGTGAACGAGGAGAGGTACTCGCAGCTCGTTCAGATGCTGGATGCGGTCGATGATGGAATCGCCCTGTGTGACAGCAGCGGACGTGTAGTCCGCACAAACCGGGCATTTATGGAATGGACCGGCACGAACTCGCCCGAGGGACAGCCCGTTGGGACGCTGTTCCGTCACCCCGGACCCCGGAATGCGGTGGCGGCGGCGATCGAGGGAAGACAGGTCGTCGCAGACGTTGTGCTGGGAACGCGCACGTCGGAAGTCAGATGCGTGCCGCTGGGCGACGGGGCGATCCTGGTTCTGCACGACCTGACGCGAACACGGCAACTCGAAGGCGTCCGTCGCGACTTCGTCGCAAACGTGTCACACGAGTTGAAGACGCCGCTAACGAGCATCCGTGGGTTCGCCGAGCCGCTCGCCGGCGGAGAGCTATCGGCCCCACAGGCCGCCGAATTCTCACAGAGAATCGTGGCTAACGTCGAGCGCATGCAGCTGCTCGTGGATGATCTTCTCGACCTGACGCGTATCGAATCGGGGGTCTGGGAGCCGGAGCCGGCGGCCGTGGACATCGTCCAGGCGGCGAACAGCGTTTGGGCCCAGTTGGAGCCCGTCGCCAGGGCGAAAGAGGTAGGGCTCGAGATCGACGTGGAAGGCTCATCCGAAGTCATGGCCGACCCGGACAGCCTTCGGCAGATCCTCGCCAACCTGTTCGACAACGCGGTGCGCTACGCGCCGGAAGGCACCGTCATCGACCTGGGCGTAACCGGCCCTGACCCGGGCGGACTGCTAAGGATCGAGGTTCGCGATCGCGGGCCGGGGATAGAATCGAAGCACCTTCTGCGGGTATTCGAACGTTTTTATCGGGCAGACCCGGGCAGGGCTCGGAGCGAGGGCGGGACAGGTCTCGGATTGTCCATCGTGAACCATCTCGTAACCGCCCATGGTTGCGACGTGGGCATCGATAGCGAGCTGGGAGCTGGCACAACCGTCTGGTTCAACATGCAGGCGGCGAACTAAGCAGAGGCCGGTCGCCGCCAGGCGATCGCAGCAC
>JARFPW010000210.1 GCA_029288095.1 Gemmatimonadota bacterium | reverse complement strand
AGCCTCCTGCGACGACATGGCGTTGCGCACGTCGCTCTTGGCGGTCGCGTCGAACGCCTTCTCCTTCGTACTGGCGAACTGCGGAATCGCGATCGCGGCAAGGATGCCGATAATCACGACTACGATCAGCAGCTCGATCAGAGTGAAACCCTTCGTGTTGCGGAGCATCTGTCCTCCAACGGTTCTGGTTTGTGAACGGTTTTTCTTCTAAATCGAGTTTGTCGTTCACCGGTGGAGGACCTTGCCTCCGGCACAGGGTAACGGCAACCCGTATGCCGGCCCGTTCGACAGAATTCAACTTGTTGTGAATTAATTGCTTACGCTCAGAGCGTGCAGATTGCCACACCTTGGCCCCGATCGATGCCATTGCACTCTGCAAAGTTTACCTGCCGTACTGCAATGGTTGACGACTCAGGCTTCGAGGTCGTAGCGCTTGATCTTTCGATACAGGGTGCTGGGGTCTATTCCAAGCACCTCTGCGGCTCGCGTCTTGTTGCCCGCCTCCGCCCGAAGCACGTGCTCGATGTAGGCGCGCTCGATGATGTCCAGCGCCGGATTGGCCGCCGGGCGGTCCTGCACCAGTGGCTCCGGCGGCGTCTCGCGCAGCCTGGACGGCAGGGCTTCCGGTTTGATCGTCGCCCCCGCGGTCAGGACCACCGCTCGCTCGATCACGTTCTCGAGTTCTCGTACGTTCCCGGGCCAGTGGTACTCCTTGAGCACCGCGAGAGCTTTCGCGGACAGCTTCTTCGCACCCCGCGGATCTCCCTCGGCCTGTGCCGCCAGGAAGTGTTCGGCCAGGAGCTCGATGTCTTCCTCGCGGTTCTTCAGAGGCGGTAGGTCGAGGCTGATGACGTTGAGGCGGTAATACAGGTCACGCCGGAATCGTCCTTCTTCGATGTCCCGCTCGAGCTCGCGGTTCGTGGCGGCGATGAGCCGGACGTCCACCGGAATCGCCTCCGTGGCACCGACCGGGATCACCTCTCGCTGCTGCAACACACGCAGGAGCTTGACCTGGGTCGACGGGGCCATTTCGCCGACTTCGTCGAGGAAGAACGTGCCGGTGGAAGCCGCGACAAACAGACCTTCCTTGTCCCGCACGGCTCCGGTGAAGCTCCCCTTGACGTGCCCGAACAGCTCGGACTCGAGCAGGCCCTCCGGGAGAGCCCCACAGTTGAGGGAAAGGAACCTCCGGTTGGACCGGGATGACAGATCGTGAATGTAGCGAGCGAACACTTCCTTGCCGGTACCGCTTTCCCCGCCGATCAGGATGGTGGAGTCGCTGTCAGCCACGCTTTCCACCAGCTTGATCGCGCTCTCGAACATTGGACTCACGCCGATCGGCCGGCCCGCCTTGAGCGTCTGCTGCTTCTTGAGTTCCCTCTTCAACCCGGCGTTTTCCTGCTTGAGACGCCCCCAATCCAGGGACCGCCCCAGCACGGCCAGCAACTCGTCGTTCTCGAACGGCTTCTGAACGTAGTGCGTGGCTCCCAGGTTGACCGCCTGTATCGCGGACTGCAGGGACGCCTGGGCCGTCATGAGGACGACGGGAGCGTTCGGGTTCGTACGGCGGATCTCGTCGAGCACCTCGATGCCGCTCATCTTCGGCATGCGCACATCCGAGAGGACCAGGTCGGGGCCGTGTTCCTTGAATGCCTTCACCCCAGCGGCGCCCGTCAGCTCGGAGATGACTTCGTATCCCTCACCCCTCAGCAGTACGGTCAGAGACTCGACCAGGCTCTGCTCGTCGTCGATGAGGAGAATCAACGGCTTGTCTCGCATTTCGGCTCCTTTGGAAACCGGCGTCGAGCCGGTCGCCTAGATGTGAGCGCGCTCGCCGGCGCGCGTTGGTGCTCGACCGTCGGTATCCACGGCGTCCGAGGCCGACGAGGCCTCCCCGTCATGTCGTGCCGGGCGCGGCGCGGTGGCACGTGCCTCGGTGGCGGGTCCGGGGCGGCCCTTCCCCGTGCGGCGAGGGAGGACTACCGCAAAGGTGGCTCCCTCACCGGGATTCGAGCTCGCGATCAGGGCTCCGCCGTGCGCCTGCACGGCGCGATGCGCGATGGAGAGACCGAGGCCGCTGCCACCCTGTCGTCGGGTATAGAACGGATCGAAGATTCGTGGGAGGTCATCGGCATCGATCCCCGGACCGTCGTCGCTCACACGAATGCGGACGGGATGGCCGAGCGATACCTCGGATGGCACGAGGTCCGGCCGGAGGGCGTCGGCCACCACACGAACCGTGACATCTCCCTCCTGATCGCCGACCTGGACGGCGTTGAGGACGAGATTGAACAGAGTCCGGTGCAGGAGGTCCGGGTCTCCCCACAGGCCCGACATGTCGTCCAGGATCTCGCTGGTGATCGTCGCGCGGCCCTCCGCCGCCGGATTGCGCCGCACCGTCTCGATGACTTCGCGAAGCAGGCGTTCCACATCCACCGGCTTGCGCTCGGCGACCGACACGCGCGCGAAGTCACTGAATTCGCTCAGGATCCGGCTCAGCCGATCCGCCTCCCGAACGATGAGGCGCCCCAGGATCTGCTCGTCCTCGTCCTCGGTCACCCTCGCGGACAACTGCTCGACGGCGCTCCGCACCGAGGCCAGGGGGTTCTTGAGCTCGTGGGCCAACGAGGCCGACAGCTCCGCCACCGCTTCCAGCTTCCCGGTTCGAAGTCGAAGGTTCTCGAGCTGGCGAACGGCCTGAAGGTCCTGGAGCAGGACGACGTGCGAGGGACCGGCGCCCACGTCCTGAAGCATGGTGGTGCTCACGGCGACCGGCACGGGATCGACTCCCTGCCCGTCCTCACCGGACGCCCGATCGGCCAGTACATCGGCCTCCCGATTCCGCACACGACGGCCGGTGTCCATCGTCTCGCGCACCGCCGCGGCCACTTCCGGCGCCCGGCGCTCCAACTCCGGTAGCAGGTCCATACCGAGCAGACTCGTGCCGTCGAGGCCACAAAGATCAGCCGCTGCCAGGTTCATGTATACGAGGTTGCCTGAGGCGTCCAGCGTGATCACGCCGGATGGGATGTTGCGCAGGACGTCAGCCGTGTCCAGCCGGAGCCGGTGCAGCTCACCCTCGACCGAGCGCAGCTCGGAGCGCACCTGGCGGAAGCGCGCACCGACCAGGCTGGCCGCCAGCGCCACCAGCATGATGACGAGTACCTGGAGAGCCAGCACGATAGTGTTCGTGTCGGCGTCGAGCGTCAGGTTCAGAACGAGATACAGAATGCCCGCCAGCATGGCCGTGAGGATGGCCGAGCTCAGCGGAAGGATCAGGGCGTAGCCGGCGGCCAGGGCTATGAACAGGGAAACGAACGGACTCCCGCTTCCCCCGGTGATGTGCACGATGCCGTTGAACAGGAGAACGTCCAGGGCGGCCTGCGAATATAGGAACGCCAGGCCGATCCGGCGGCCCTTTCGGTGGCTGATCCTGTACGCGATCGGCGTGAGGAACGCGGCGGCGGCGAGGCCCACGATGGCGATGAGTGGGAACTCGGGGGGCAGCGAGCCCGGGACCTGACGCTCCAGGAAATCCCCGACCAGGATGGCGGATCCGAACACGGCCAGGGAGATGACCAGGCGAGCCGCGTAGATCCAGTACAGGACCTGCAACGGTTCGAGAACCGTCGCGGCCCGGCGATCAGACCTGCTGGTGCGAAGCAATTCCTGGCCGATTCCCGTGCTCTAGATTTACCCCGCCGGGACAGTCCCGGAACCAGCCCTCGCGATACGCTGCAATCAGGCCGCGCCATCGCAGCCTATCTTAGAGGTGGTTGGGCAGAACGCAAGAGGTGGCCGGGAAGCGGGAACCTCTCACAGCCAGTCGGGCGACTCGTCGAACGCGGACAGCGCCGTGAACACATCGCCACGGATGGTGGCCGTCAGCGAGTGGACGCGTCCGGAGTCCGGACACGGCAACGCGCGGCGAATCAACGGAGCGCCCGACGAGGCCGCCTCATGGTCCGGTGCGGCCGCCGGCCACAGACCGAGGGCCTGTGCCGCGTCGCGCAAGTGGGAATGTCCGGTCGTGAACGTGGCCGTCCACGAGGCTGCGCGGGCGGGCTGCGCGCCCGCGCAGCGCACGCGAAGCGACAGATCGGCTGACCGGAACACGAGCCAGGTGTCTTTCCCCAGGGCTCCACGGGC
>JARFPW010000198.1 GCA_029288095.1 Gemmatimonadota bacterium | reverse complement strand
AGTGGGATTGGAGCGTTGATGGCTGAGGCCGAGGCGACATACTTCAGGAAAGGGCTGGGGCTAAAGGCCGAGGTCAAGCCCGTCCTGGATTCCGAATATGGCAGCAAGCTGGTAGCCGCTATCAAGGAGTCGGGGCACGCGCTGCGCGCCGGACGGATCACGTTCCGCATGGCCCACAGCCTCGGGTTCTGCTACGGCGTCGATCGGGCCGTCGAGTATGCGTATGAGACCTGCAAGAAGTTCCCCGACCACCGCATCTATCTGGTGGGTGAGATCATCCACAACCCGCACGTCAACAACCGCTTGAAAGAAATGGGCGTGACGTTTCTCTACCCGGACGACGAGGGTGTCTTCGACTTCTCGAGCGTCACGCCTGACGACGTCGTCGTGATTCCGGCGTTCGGCGTGAAGCTCTCGGATTTCCAGGCGCTCCGCGACATCGGATGTGTGCTCGTAGACACGACGTGCGGTTCCGTGCTCCACGTGTGGAAGCGAGTGGAAGGCTACGCCAGGGACGGTTTCACAGCGATCGTGCACGGCAAGTACTACCACGAGGAGACGCGCGCGACGAGCTCACAGGTCATGCGACATCCGGGGGGCACGTACCTGGTCGTCCGCGACATGAACGATACGCAAATGGTGTGCGACTTCATTCGCGGAGATATCGATTCGGCCACGTTGCTGGATTCGTTCACAGGCAAGTGCTCGGAGGGCTTCGATCCCGATGTCCATCTCCAGCGGGTGGGGGTCGCCAATCAGACGACCATGCTGGCCTCCGAGTCGCTCGAGATCGCGCACGTGATCGGCGAGGCTGTTCGTGATCGGTACGGCGACGAGGAACTGCCGCAACGCTTCCGCAGTTTCGACACGATTTGCTCCGCCACCCAGGACCGTCAGGACGCGGTCATGGAGCTGATGCAGGAGGCGCCCGACATGATGATCGTGGTCGGTGGCTACAATTCCTCGAACACGACGCACCTTGCGCACCTGTGCTCGGAATCGGCCCTGACTTTCCATATCGAAACGGATCGGAGCGTCGATCCGGTCGAGGGGACGATCTCTCACCGTCGTGTCTCGGACGGGGAAATCTGTGTCCAAGCCGGGTGGCTACCCTCGGGCGACATCTCGATCGGACTGACCGCCGGAGCTTCCACGCCCGACAGCCTGATTGGGCGCACCGTACAGCGAATCCTGCAAACCGAGGGGATGAATCCGAAGGAGCTGCTGGCCGAGATCTCAGCCGGTTAGGCGCCGCAGGAAACCCTCAACCAGGTGCAGGAATTCCCCCGGGGCTTCCCACGGCACCCGATGTCCGACGCCCGTGACGACCGCGTGCTCGCAGTCCGGCAACAGCCGGGCGGCCGCTGCGCCGATAGCCGTGTATTTGTCGTCGCGCTCACCCGTGATCCACAGAACCGGACAACCGATGCGTTCCAGGTCCGGCCCCAGATCGTCCTGCTCAGCAAGCGACCAGCACGTGAGACCGCGTCGGCGGGCCCGGCGAACGGGCGGAACGGGTCGCACCCCCGAACTGGCCAGCACAGGCTGACCCGTCCACTCCGCCCAGAATTCCGGCCAGTCGAGCACCTCGAACCGCTGCAGCCACTCGTCGTCGCTGACGCGGCGGGCGCTCCGCTCGGCCACGTCAGAGAGACCCGGATGCGCGGCTACCAGGACCGCCGCCTTCCACGGGGCTCCGGATTCGACGAGTGCATGCAGGCCCAGGCGGGCGCCCATCGAGTAGCCCAGCAGCACCGGATCGGAGTCGACGGTCGAGACCCGACGGTTGAACGTGGTCGCCCAGGCCCGCAGCGGCAGATCGTGCTCGCTGGCCCACAGATCCACGGCAACCAATCGATCGGGACTCATGGAGCTTTCCAATGTCCGCCAGTTGTCGGCGTCTCCGAACGCTCCATGAAGCGCCCAGATCAAAGCTCGAGCTCCCGCTGGTCGGCAACTTTCATCACGTCTCCCGGTATCACTGACCTACGCAACCTGTTGCGGAGCTGATGGCGCGGCCAACCTCTGCGCCCCGTTCAACCCTCGAACCAGGGGACCTGACCGATGAATCTCTCCCGTGCGGCTTCGATGTGCCTGCTCGCCCTGTTCGCGCTACCGGTCTCGTTGTTCGCCCAGGATGACGGACGCCCGCCTGCCGAGCACGCCGGGCTCTGGCTCAGCGGCGGTCTCGGGGGTGGCAGCACCAGCGAGGACGATGAAGGACCAGCGGGCTACTTCCGAATCGGGGGCTCCGTCTCGCAGAACGTGCTTCTCGGCGGCGAGGTGGCCGGGATGACCTACGATTTGGACGGTACAAACGTCAGCTTTGCCAACGTGACATTCACGGCGCTGTTCGATCCGGCCCTGCCCGGCGGGTTCTTCGCAAAAGCCGGCGTCGGGTTCGCCAGCGTGATGACCAGCCTGGACATCGGCGGCGGGACGTTCACGACCGATGATGAGGGTTTCGGAGTAACGCTCGGCGTGGGGTACGACATCAGGATCGGCGGCAACCTGTACCTGACTCCGAATCTGGACGTGCTGCTTCAGACCTACGGCGACGACCGCGATGCGTCGCTGGTGCTGTTCACCCTGGGGCTTGGGATGTACTAGACGCAACCGGCCGATCAATCGGTGGCCAGCTCCCTGGCCGCCTCCAATTGCTCGAGTACGCGTTCGCGAGCCGACCCCCCGAACGCCTGGCGACGCTCGAGTGCCGCATCCGCGTCCCACAACTCATCCGGAATTGATTCGAGCCGGGTATCCACCTCTGCTCGCTGCTCCGGGGTCAGATCCGCGACGGTCAGCCCGAGTTCTTCCGCCCGGAGCACGAGGGCGCCAGACAGATCGTGTCCTTCCTTGAAAGACAGACCTGTACCGACCAGGTGATCCGCCACGTCTGTCGCAAGCGCCGCCGGATCGCCCGGTCCCGCGCCCGATCCGATCTCGAGCGTCGCGACCGTACCGGCCAGCACGCTCAGTGTCGAAGCCAGCCGCTCTTCGGCGCTGAACAGCGCGAGCTTGTCCTCCTGGAGATCCTTGTTGTATCCGGTGGGCAAACCCTTCAAGGTGGCGAGATAACCCGCCAGCGTACCCAACAGGATTCCTCCGGTCGCGCGAGCGATCTCGGCCCCGTCGGCGTTCCGCTTCTGCGGCATCAAGCTGGATCCCGTCGAATAGGCGTCCGCGATCCTGATGAGCGAGAATTCACGGGACGAATAGACGATCAGGTCCTCGGCGAGACGCGACACATCCACGGCAATCTGAGTCCAGACGAACAACAGTTCGCTCACCCAGTCACGGGCCCCAACCGCGTCCAGCGAGTTTTCGCACGCCCCTGAGAACCCCAGAGCTACGGCCAGTCGCCGACGGTCCATCGCAAGGCTCGATCCCATCCCCGCGGCGGCGCCGAGTGGGAGCCAGTTGATTCTCGCCGTTGCGTCGTCCAACCGTTCTCGGTTTCGATCCAGCGGCCAGAAATGCGACAGAAGCCAGTGTGCGGCCCTCGTTGGTTGCGCCTGCTGCAAGTGGCTGTACGCGGGGATGACGTCGTCCACCAGGCGGGAGGCCGTCTCAACGATCGCCGCCTGCAGCCTGCCGCAGGCATCGGCGATCCGTGCCGCGGCGTCCATCGCCCAGAGCCGAGTGTCCGTGGCCACGACGTCGTTTCGCGAGCGACCCAGCCGGATCAGGCTGGCTGCCGGCCCGACCTCCTCCTCCAGCCAGCGCTCGATGAGACTGTGGATGTCTTCGTCGTTCTCGAGGGCGGGGGACCCGGATTCGAGACGGCGCGCCACGGTGTCGAGTCCGCTGTGCAGTGAGTCTGCAGTATCAGCGTCGACTGCCTCGATCCGCACGAGTTCATCCAGCCAGGCCCGATTCACCTGCATCTCGTAACGCCACAGCCGCCAGTCATAGGGAAGGGACCGATTCAGCCGGTCGAGCTCAGGGGCTGGACCCTCGGCGAACCTGCCCCCCCACAACCCACCTGAGGACGAAGAGTCGTCCATCAGTCCAGCCAGTCGCCTTCGGGCAGGGAGCCGGCGGCCGCCTTCTCGGACGGCGGTTCGACCGGAATAAGATCTCCGTGTCCCTGAATGCGATACGACAGTCCAAACAGGCGGATGAACCCCGTGGCGTCCGAATGGTCGTAGAGGTCGCTCGCCTCGAACGTGGCATATTCCTCGGCATAGAGACCCATCGCGCTCTCCCTGGCCGCTACGGCGACGGTCCCCCGGCATACACGGAGCGCTATCGAACCGGTAACCCGCTCCTGGGTCACGCCGATGAGCGCATCGAGCGCCTTCTTCTCCGTGCCCCACCAGCGACCCTCATAGACGAGAGTCGCGTATCGCAGAGCCGCGGCATCTTTGAGCTCCAGCGTGCGGCGGTCCAGGACGAACTGCTCGAGTTCGTTGTGGGCCGCATGGAGCAGAGTGCCCCCGGGCGTCTCATATACACCGCGCGACTTCAGGCCCACGATCCGGTCCTCGATCAGGTCCACGCGGCCGATCCCGTGGCGACCTCCGATGTCGTTCAGAGTCTCGAGGAGCTCCAGGGCGGGTAGCGTCCGGCCGTTGACCCCTACCGGCGTACCCGCCTCGAAAGTGACCTCTACCCGTTCCCCCTCGGCCGGCGCCTCCGACGGGTCCACCGTCAGCAGGAACATGTCGGCTGCCGGCGCGTTGGCCGGATTCTCCAGGGGGCCACCCTCATGAGATACGTGCCAGACGTTGCGATCGCGTGAGTACACGCTCGCCTTTGGCGGCGGTAGCGGAACGCCAACGGCCTCTCCGTACGCCTCGGCATCGGCGCGGCCCCGGATGGCCCACTCCCGCCAGGGGGCGATGACCGTCAGATCGGGTGCCAGCCGGCCGAAGGTGAGTTCGAATCTGACCTGGTCGTTGCCCTTTCCCGTGCATCCGTGGGCGAGCGCGTCGCAGTTCTCACGGCGGGCCGCGCGAACGACTTCGCGGGCGATCAACGGGCGGGCCATGGCCGTGCCAAGCAGGTACTTTCGTCCGTACACTGCCCCGGCCCGCAGCGTCGGCCAGACGAAGTCCTCGACGAATTCGGCACGCACGTCCACCACATGGCAGGATTCGGCGCCGGCGGCTCGGGCGCGGTCCTCGATTTCGTGGAGGTCCTCACCCCCCTGTCCGACGTCGACCACGACACACACTACTTCCGCTCCGTACGTCTCCTTGAGCCAGGGCACGGCTACCGACGTGTCGAGACCGCCTGAGAACGCCAGGGCGACCCTCCGGACCTCCCCGGTACTCACGATCCGACCAGTGGCAGGATGGCTTCATCCGTGATGGGCGTGCGGTGCCGGCAGTCCGATCCGAGCGGATGACTCCAGCCGACGGATAGGTCCTCAGGCGACCAGCAGAGGAATACGGGCTGCCCGTGCTCCTCGGATCGGAAATCGATATGGCCGCTCGAGCCCCTGTACAGACAGCCGATCTGGGCGAGCTCACCCAGGTATCCCTCGAAGCGGGTAGTGATCTCTGCTACTTCGAGCCTGAGGTCATCCAGTCCCGGGGCGTCGGCTCCGTCCCGCCGGGAGCGAATACGGGCCTCCTTCAGTCGAGGCAGAACAGCCTCGAGCGCGGCGTTGTCCTGCCGGATATCGGCAACGATGCGTCGCACGAGAGGCAGGGTTGCGGTCGCCTCTTCCTGCTGAAACAAGCGGTCGACGACGGTCTGTGTCATGCCTCCTCGGCGCTGTTTGGATTCACGGATTTCTCGGGACGATCTGCTCTGGTTCGGCGGACGCTCCTCATCTCGACACGGATTCCTCCGACCACAGCGGCAACGGCGTTATACAGGGCCGCCGCGATCGCCGTCAGCAGTCCGCCGGCTACTCCATACACAAATGGCACGACCACGATGGCCCAGGCCCCGAGTCGCTCGACGATGCTCGGCTCGGTCCCGGCGGGCACGTCCAGGCCGGCCACCACTGCCAGGCCGATTCCCACGAGGAAGCCGATGAGACCGTGCAACGCCATCCCGACCAGAAAGGCAGAGGAAGTGCTGATCCGCCTGATCTGTAGATGCATATGGCACAGCATAGCGGTATCGTTTGCGCATGAGCAACAAGGACGAAACGGCCGGCAAGCTGCTCGGTCCCGATCGCGCCGCGGCCGTCGAGGCTACGGATCGGAGCAAGCCGATTCCCGGCGGTGAACCACCATGTCCCGAGTGCGACTCGGCGATGACCCGCCATGTCGAAAAGCACCCGGCTCCCCGGGGTGGCGGGTCCCCGTTCCGGGTGCGCCTGGTGTGCTCATCGGAGGACTGCGGTGCCTGGACCGTCTACGACTGGTAGCCGTCAGCCGGGCAGGACGAATTCCTGTGCCCGGAACCGTTGGCCGGTCACCGCCCTGCCTGCGTCAGACACGAGATATGCGAACACGTCCGTCACGTCCCTCGGCATCGGCAGCGTCATCGGATCTTCGTCCGGATACGCCGCGGCTCTCATCTCCGTGCGCATCTTTCCAGGGTCGACGGCGTTCGAGCGAATGCCGTCGTCCGCCAATTCGCCGGCCAGCATCTCCGACAACGCTTCCAGCCCGTTCTTGGACGCACTGTATGCTCCCCAGAATGGTCTCCCGTGGTCCCCCACGCCGGAAGAGACGTGCACCATGCCTCCGCGGGATTCGCGCAACGACGGGATCACCGCACGGGCACACAGAAAGGCGCCGGTGAGATTGACGCTCAATACGGAGCGCCAGGCGTCGGGCGGATATGTTTCGATCGGGCACCGTGGTCCGAGCATCGAGGCATTGTTGATGAGCGAATCCACGCGGCCGAACCTGTCGAGGGTGGCCGTCACCCAGTTCGCCACATCGGATTCGGAGGCGACATCGGCGGACGTGGCGAGCACATCATGTCCCGAGGAGATCAATTCACCGGCCAGGTCGTCGAGGCTTTCACTACCCCGAGAACACAGGGATACGGAAGCTCCCTCCCCCGCGAGTCGGCGGGCCAGAGCCGCACCGAGTCCCCTGGAGCCTCCGGAGATCATCACGACTTTTCCTTCAACCACGTGCCTGTCCTTCGTGTTCGGGTTAGCCTGACGCGATGAAGAGTTCACCGGCGGGTAATCTCCCTCCCAGGATATCCGGACCGGTTCCGGGACGGCAGTCGCTCGCTCTGATGCGGCGGCTTGAAGGGGTCGAGTCCCGCAACGTCACGTTCAGGTCGCACGAATTCCCCATCTTCTGGCGGAAGGCGCGCGGCAGCAACGTGTGGGACCCTGATGGAAACCGCTATGTCGATCTGACGGCCGGGTTCGGCGTGGCCGCGGCCGGTCACGGCAACCGTCGCGTGGCGGCGGCGATCCGCACACAACTGACGCGGCAGATGCACGGGCTTGGCGACGTTCATCCGCCGGTGGCCAAGCTACGGTTGCTCGAAGCGCTGGCTAGGCGGTCTCCGGTGCCCGACCCGCGCATCATCCTGACCAACTCGGGCAGCGAGGCAGTCGAGGCGGGACTGAAGACAGCCCGCCTGGCGACGGGAAAACCCGGAATCCTATGCTTTACCGGGGCCTACCATGGGCTGACGTACGGTGCGCTTGCGCTCACCGACCGGGCGCACTTCAGGATTCCGTTTCAGGACCAGTTGAACCCCCATATCACGAGGCTCCCGTTTCCGGTCGGTTCGGCGGAAGACGGCCTGGCTGCTGTCGAGTCGGCTCTCGATCGCGATCAGGGCCTGTGGGTCGGCGCGGTTGTCATCGAGCCGATCCAGGGACGCGGCGGTATCGTCGAGCCGCCCGTGGGCTTCCTCCCCGGGCTGGCCGAGTTGTGCAGACGCCGGGGCATTCTGTTGATCCTGGACGAGGTCTACACGGGGCTCGGGAGGACCGGAACCTGGTTCGCCAGCCAACATGAGGACGTGAGGCCCGATCTCGTCTGTCTCGGCAAAGCCCTCTCGGGCTCGTTGCCGATCGCCGCCTGTCTCGGCGCTCCGGACGTGATGTCGGCATGGCCGGAATCGACCGGCGAGGCGATCCACACTTCCACGTTTCTGGGGAATCCCCTGGCCTGCGCAGCCGCCACGGCGTCACTCCACGAGATCGGTCGCAAGCAGCTTCCGGAACGGGCCGCGGCGCTGGGCGCGCAATGGCGGGAGGAACTGCTCGCCCTCGCGGCCAAACATCCGATGGTGCGCGAGATTCGGGGTCGCGGATTGATGCTCGGAGTGGAACTCGTTCATCCGGATACGGGCGCGCCTGCGACACAGCTTGCCGGAGATGTGGTCGTGCAGGCATTGGGTCGTGGCTGGATCCTTCTGGCTGACGGGCCTTCGTCCAACGTTCTCGCCCTGACGCCTCCGCTGACCATCAGCAAGGAGCTGCTCCAGCGCGCGTCAGAACTGCTTGACGACCTCCTTTCAACCCCCGGCTCTGTCGGCTAGATTATTCGCCAGTAAGAAGATCCATGCGCGAGGCCGGAAGGAGCCTGAGTACATGACCGTGCCTGCCGTGCAAGTTCAAGGGACCCCCAACCCCAATGCCGCGAAGTTCGTGCTTGAGCGCAGCGCACTGGGCGAACAGGGTCGGACATATTTTGATGCGGAGTCGGCGCGACATGACTCGCTCGCATCGCGGCTGTTTGCCGTGGCCGGAGTGCGCGCATTGTTCATGGTGGACAATTTCATAACAGTGACGAAGTCGGATGAGGCCGACTGGGATGACCTGGTCGATCCGATTCGCACGTCGATACAGGAGGAGTTGGGCGGATGAAGGGGATAAGATTGTTCGGATATAGAGGCCTCGTGGTCACGCTGGTCGTCGCCGGATTCGTCGGATGTGCGCCGGCGGAGGAGGCGGAAGTCGCCCCAGCGCCCGACCCCGGGTTCGAAACTCGATCGGTGCCTTCGGATCAGTTGTTGGACGAGCGCGAGGTACATCTCGCCAACCTGAGACAATTGACGTTCGGGGGGCAGAACGCGGAGGCGTATTTTTCGCCCGACGACCAATGGCTCATCTTCCAGGCGACCCCTCGTGACGGCGGTTGTGACCAGCAGTTCACGATGAGGACGGACGGCAGCGAGCTGAGGCTCGTCAGCACGGGATCCGGGCGGACAACGTGCGGCTATTTCGTTCCGGGAACCGAACGTCTGGTGTACTCCTCGACGCACCTGGCCGGCGACGCCTGTCCGGCTGACCCCGACCACTCACAGGGTTACGTGTGGGCCATCTACAGCTCCTACGAGGTGTTCGCGTCCGATCTGGACGGGAGCAACCTTGCTCAGCTGACCGACTCCGAGGGCTATGATGCCGAGGCGACGCTGTCCCGTGACGGAGAGTGGATCGTGTTCACCTCGACGCGTGACGGAGATCTGGACATCTACAAGATGCGCCCGGACGGATCGGACGTAATGCGCCTGACGGACGCCCTCGGCTACGACGGCGGGCCCTTCTTCTCATCCGACGGGACGAAGATCGTGTATCGAGCGTCCCAACCGGCCACTGAAGAGGAGGCGGCTGACTACACGCGGTTGCTTTCCCAGGGCCTGATCCGCCCTTCGCAGCTGGATATCTGGGTGATGGATGCCGACGGATCGAACAAGGTGCGGTTGACCGACAATGGTGCGGCCAACTTCGGGCCCTACTTCCATCCGTCCGGAGAGAGAATCATCTTCTCGTCCAACATGGGCGATCCGGCCGGTCGGGAATTCGACCTGTGGATGATCGGTGTGGACGGCGAGAACCTGGAGCAGATTACGTTCAGCGG
>JARFPW010000134.1 GCA_029288095.1 Gemmatimonadota bacterium | reverse complement strand
GCTCGTTCGCGCGGTGGACGAGGCTTGGGGCGGAGCCGACATACTGATCAACAACGCGGGAATCGGGATCTTCGGCAGTCTGCTCGATCTGGACGTCGCGGACTATGATCGAGTGTTTGCCGTTAATGTGCGGGGTCTGTTCATGTGTGCGCGGGCGTTCGCGGCAGGGATGGCGGAACAGGGCAGCGGCGTGATCGTCAACGTAGCGTCGCTCGCGGGCAAGAATGCGTTTGCCGGGGGTTCGATCTATGCGGCGTCCAAGCACGCCGTGATGGGGATGTCCAAGTCGATGATGCTCGACTTGAGAGGACACGGGGTGCGCGTGCTGACCGTGTGCCCGGGAACGGTTTACACGCCGTTCTTCGATCGAGTGGATCAGTTCGATCCGGATGCCGACAAGGCCCTGCGGGCGGAAGACGTCGCGGAGATGATCCTGCATGCGGTGCGCATGTCCGACCGCGGTAACGTGAGTGAATTCGAGATTCGGCCGGTCAACCCCTGAGTGCCGCCTGCAACAATCCTTCCAGCCTTGGCTCGCCACGTTCGACGAGATCGTACCGCACCCGCACTGACGGCTTCTCGATATCCACCACGCGCGTCAGGTCAATCGGCGTACCGATGATGACCAGATCTGCCGGGGAGTTGTTGATCGTCTGTCCCAACTCCGCCGTCTGTTCGTCCCCGTATCCCATTGCCGGGAGGATCGCGCCCGTCGTCGGATACGCCTCGAACGTGCGTTCGATGGAACCGACGGCGTAAGGGCGCGGGTCGATGACTTCGGCGGCGCCATGCTGCTGCGCGGCCACCCATCCGGCGCCAAACGCCATACCGCCGTGAGTGAGAGTCGGGCCGTCCTCTACGACGAGGACCCTCTTGCCTTGAATCTGCTCGGCACCCTCGACGGTAATCGGGCTGTCGGCTTCGATGACGCTGGCGGTCGGGTTGAGGCCCGTGACGGTCGCCCGCACCGCCTCAACCTGCTCCGCCTCGGCGGTGTCCATCTTGTTGATGATGATGCAATCAGCCATCCGGACGTTGGCTTCTCCCGGATGGTACTCGGCCGAGTGTCCGGGCCGGTGGGGATCGACGACTACGATGTGAAACGTCGGCCGGTAGAACGGAAGATCATTGTTCCCGCCGTCCCAGACGATGATTTCCGCTTCCTGCTCAGCCTGTTCGAGGATCTTCTGATAGTCGACGCCCGCATAGACTACTCGACCCGCTGCGATGTGTGGCTCGTATTCTTCACGCTCCTCAATCGTGACGTCGTGCTTCTCGAGGTCGTCGTAGCTCCCGAACCGCTGGACAGCCTGCTTGACCAGATCACCGTAGGGCATCGGATGACGAATCACGACGACACGCTTGCCCCACCCGCTGAGGATCGACGCGACGTAGCGGCTGGTCTGGCTCTTGCCCGATCCCGTGCGGGCCGCACAGATCGCCACCACTGGCACCCCCGCGTCGAGCATGGTGTGCTTCGGCCCGAGCAGCGCGTAATCGGCACCGGCAGCCAGGACACGGGAACCGAGATGCATGACGTGGCCATGGGATACGTCGCTGTAGGCGAAGACCGCCAGGTCGATGTCCAGCTCGACGATCAGCCGTTCGAGGTCGTCTTCGGGCTCGATCGAGATCCCGTTCGGGTAGCGAGCTCCGGCAAGTTCAGGCGGATAGCGCCGATCGCTGATGTTGGGGATCTGGGCGGCGGTAAAAGCTATCACGTCGTAGTCATGATTGTCGCGAAAGTAGACGTTGAAGTTGTGGAAGTCTCGGCCGGCCGCGCCAAGGATGATCACCCGTTGGGCCATGAGGATCTCTCCGAAGTGGTCGTGAGTAGCGGACGGGGCTAAGCTACTACGCGAATGTCGAACTCAATAGCGGCCCCGACCCTCGCCTGGCGACTCGCGGTGAATCAATGAACCTCTGGCGGACAACAGAATGAACGATACGGCAGCAACCAACGAGGCAAAGTCTCCCTCCGAACAGGTCCGAGAGCAACTCAAGGACGTTATCGACCCGGAGCTGGGGCTGAACATCGTGGACCTCGGTTTGATCTACGACGTGGAGGTCGAAGACGGTCTGGCCACGATCACGATGACGCTCACGAGCCCGGGGTGTCCTGCCGGCGGCACGATCATGGCGGGAGCTCAGGAGGCCGCTCGCAGAACGGAGGGCGTGGAAGACGCCGACGTCCGCCTCGTGTGGAAGCCCTTCTGGACACCGGATCGTATCGACCCCGACGTGCGGGCCGCGCTGGGGTTCTAGCTTTCGAATGACTGTTCGTTGATGCCCCGCCTTACCCTCCATCCCATGGAAGGGTGAGGTGGGGTCGGCAGCGTCCGACGGGGGCGCCGGGCGTGCCGCCGGCCCGCCTCATCTTCCCGCGGCACGCCGCCCGTTGGCTTCCCGGTCCTTCCCGCGCCAGATTGGGGCCCATGTGGTTCCGCCTGCTGTTGGCTTTCACGCTCGTCCCACTTGCCGAATTGTGGCTCCTACTGCGCATCGGTGCGGCCCTCGGGGGCGTCCAGACCCTGGCGATCGTCGTGATCACAGGCGTCATCGGAGCTTCGCTGGCCCGCCGCGAGGGCGCGAGGGCCTGGTCCGCCGTCCAGATGGAACTTGGCGCGGGCCGCATGCCCGGACGGGAACTCCTGGAGGCGCTCCTGGTTCTCGTAGCCGGGATCGTCCTGGTGACGCCGGGCGTACTCACCGACGCGGCGGGTCTGGCGCTTCTTGTACGTCCCGTCCGGTCGGCGGTCGTCCGCCGCCTGGAGCGCCGATATGGGAAGCGTATCCAGGTCCGGCAAGACGCGGAGTCTTCCGCCGGGCACCGAATCATAGAAATCTGACGGAGGATCGATGAAGAATGGTATGAATCCGGAACTCGGCCTGGCGATCCTGAGGGTCGTCCTCGGCGTGATTTTCATCGCCCATGGCTGGCCCAAGCTGGGGAGCATGGCGGGGACCGCCGAGTTCCTCAGTGGGCTTGGCGTCCCGGCATCGGTCGTCGCCGCCTGGGCCCTGACCGCGCTCGAACTGGGCGGGGGGATCCTGCTGCTCGTCGGGTTTCTCGTTACGCCGGTGGCGCTGCTTCTCACGGCTCACATGCTCGCTGGCATCGTGCTCGTGCACGCGGCCAATGGCTTCTACGTGCTGGGGCCTGGCGCTGGCGGCATCGAGTTCAACCTACTTTTGGCAGCCGCCGCCATGATGCTGGTGTTCGGCGGGCCGGGGCTCGCAGCCCTCGATAGTCGGAACCACCCCTGATGCTGGATGGGGCTGCAGTCGTCGCCCAGCTCGTGGCGCGACGAAGTGCGGGCGCCGACCGTGACACGCTGCTGCGGGCGGCCGTGGAGCAGATCGACTCTGCGTCGGAGCGATTTGATTGGGTGGGCGTCTATCTGCTCGATGACGGCTGGCTGACCCTGCACAACTTTGTGGGTGAGGCCACCGAGCACACCCGAATTGCGGTCGGACAGGGGGTTTGCGGCACGGCCGTCGCTGAGAACCGGGACATCAACGTTCCGGACGTGCGGGCCCTCGATAACTACATCGCCTGCAGCCTGGGAACTCGCTCGGAAATCGTCGTATTGATACGCGACGGAGGGTCCGGGCGGATCTTTGGGCAACTGGACCTGGACAGCGACCAGCAGGACGCGTTCACCAAATCCGATGAGATCGAACTGCGCCGGGTCGCCGATTGGCTCGGGGAGCTGTTTTCCGCAACGATTTAGGGCGAGTCTACAGGCGCCCGAGCGCCCAGGCGGCGTGCTCGCGGACCAGTTCTGAGCCGTCTGATAGACAGCGATTCAGGACTGGGATCGCGTCTTCTTGACCGCTATTTCCCAGGCCAATGCACAGGTTCCGCAGCATGGCGTCCCTGCCCGGTCGGGCCAGTGGCGTGCCCCGGTAGGTATCGCGATACGAGTCGCCATCCATCTCCAGAAGCTCTTCGGCCCATTGCCGCATCGCGGGAAACCCGGCGGGCTCGCCCGGAACCAGTGCGGTCGGGTCGCCGGGTTCCGGCTCCGAGTTCCAGGGGCACACGTCCTGACAAATGTCGCATCCGAACACCCGGTTTCCGATCGCCGGTCTCAGTTCGATCGGGATCGACCCCCGCAGCTCGATGGTCAGATAGGAAATGCAACGCCGCGAGTCGATGATTCTGCCGTCGAGAATCGCGTCGGTGGGACATGCGTCGATGCAGCGACGGCATGTTCCACACCGGTCCGGCACGAAGGGTGAGTCGGGCTCCACCTCCAGAGTCGTCAGCAGCTCGCCCAGCAGAAGCCAGGTTCCGAGCTCCGGACTGATGAGCATCGTGTTCTTGCCGATCCAACCAAGTCCGGCGCGTTGCGCATGGTCGCGTTCCAGTACGGGACCATAGTCGACGTATCGAAGAACGTCGGCATCCGGATCGAGCTCCCGGACTTCCAGAGCCAGTGCGTCGAGGCGCTCCTCGAACCAGTCGTGGTAGTCGCCGCCACGAGCATAGCGGGCGATGATCGGCTGTCCGTGGTCCGTCTCCCCCGGTTGGGCGACTGACTGACAGCTATCGTCGGGCGAATAGGACAGGGTTGCTACGACCACCGTCCTGCATCCGGTCAGCGCCTCACCCGGATCAAGGCGACGTCGGACGGCATCCGGCCTCGCCATCCACGCCATCTCACCGTGGTACCCTTCCTCGAGCCAATCCAGGTAGACACCTGCGTGCACTGGCGTATCGGCGGGAGCGAACCCGATGCGCGTGAATCCCAGGTCCAGGCCCGCGGAGCGTAAGCGGGACGCTGCCGCCCGGGGATCAAGGTCACCCAAAGCGACCAGCGCTCGGACACAGGTGGGCAAGCTCGCAGCCCCCGCAGTCAGGCCGCCGGGCGGTGCAGCGGGCCCGGCCATGCAGGATCAGCCGAAACGCGAACGGTATCCACTGCTCCCGTGGCAGCACTTTCATCAGGTCACGTTCCACCTTGACCGGGTTCGTTTCTCCAGTCAGGCCCAGGCGGTGGGCGAGGCGCTTGATGTGCGTGTCGACCACGACGCCCTCGGCTTTGCCGAAAGCATTGCTCAGCACGACGTTCGCCGTCTTGCGGGCCACTCCCGGCAGCTCGAGCAGCTCTTCCATGGTATTCGGCACTTGCCCGTCGTGGACCGCTGTCAGGTGCGCTCCCATTCCCTGAATGGACCTCGCCTTGTTTCGAAAGAACCCGGTGGAGTGGATGAGCCGTTCGAGTTCTTCCTTATCCGCCTCGGCATAGGCGCGAGCGGTGGGATAGCGGGCGAACAGGGCTGGCGTCACCTGGTTCACACGTTCGTCCGTGCATTGGGCGGACAGAATTGTCGCCACAACAAGCTGGAGGGGGGTCTCGTAGTCGAGGCTGATCCCGGTATCGGGATACGCCGACGCGAGGAGCGGCGCCAGTTCATGCGCTCGCTCGCGACGTGCCCTGAGCGAGAGCACGCGCGGCTTCCAGTCAGCCACCGAGCGCCTGCAACCGATCGACCCAACGCAGGATATCTGTCATCTGAATCGTTCTGGGAAGCTGGCCGTCCGCTTCGACGATCGCCGGTCGATCGCCGAACCCTCGCAGCAGATCAGCCGCCTGCGGGAGCGGCGTGTCGGCGGAGATGCGCGGCGATTCGGACAACGGCGTCATCACCTCGAGGATCGGTATGTCATGCCGGCGATCGAGTGGCACTTCACCTGCTGCCTCGACAGTCACGGTCCCGATGAGTTCTCCATCGCGTTCGACAAGGAACGATCCCGCGGTTGCGTGCAACGCGGACTCCACGAACTCGGCGATGGACATCCTCGCGCTGACCGGAGGCTGCGATTCCGAAAGAACGACGGCGACTGCGAACTGATCCAGCGAATCGCGGAGCTTCCGCACCTGATTGTGCTCCATCGCTCGCGTAGCGGCGGTCGCGAGAAACCACCCGAGAAAGACTGCCCAGAGTCCAGCTATGCTTCGACCGGCGAGAAACAGCCACACGCCCAGTCCCATCAGTGCCCAGGCGAACAGGCGGCCAATGTTGGCCGCCCAGGTTGTGGCCGTGGTCAGATTCCCTGTCAGCCGCCACAGGATCGACCGTAACACCCGCCCTCCATCGAGCGGGAACGCCGGTACCATGTTGAACACGGCCAGGATCAAGTTGAGTTGTGCCAGCGTCGCAGCGAGGAGCAGGAGCGCGTCAGAACCAGTCGCCACGAACGCGATCAGTGAGAACACTCCAGCCAGCGCCAGACTGGCCAGCGGCCCGACGATCGTGAGCACGAACTCGTCGATCGGCCGCTGAGCTTCCATGCGCATTTCGGCCACGCCACCGAAGATGAACAGGGTGATGCGTTCGACGGGGATCCCCCGAGCCCGCGCTACCAGGGCGTGAGCCAGCTCGTGGACGAGGACCGAAACGAACAGCAGCAGGGCGGCCGCAAAGCCCAGGATCCAGTAAGTGACGGTCTCCATCCCCGGCGCCCGGAACGGGAAATCGAAGGTGGCGAAGGTCCATGTCAGCAGTGCGAGGACGGCGAACCACGACCAGTCGAGCCGCAGGCGAATTCCGAACAGGCGGGTGACTTCGACGCCACCGAGAATCACGGCGCGTCACCCCTGTCTCTTATACACATCTGACGCTGCCGACGACAGGTATAAGGTGTTGGGGGCGGTGGGGGGGGGGGGGGGGGGGGGGGGGGGGGGGGGGGG